>JAITVX010000232.1 GCA_031285575.1 Bacteroidales bacterium | reverse complement strand
ATGGCGATAGTTGGAACATTTGGCCCAATGATTGGCGCCTGTGTTTCATTGCATACCATTGAAGGAAAAGGTTCGGTAAAAAAATATTTGAAGACATTCCTGTCTTTTAATTTTGGCTGTAAAGTATGGATAACAATATTCCTTTCTATGGGTATTATTGGTTTTATTGCCTGGATAATACCCGAATTTTTTGGAGAAGAAAGGTTACACTCATATTTGCCAAGTGTATTTGTATTTCCGGTATATTTAATTTTTGTAACATTTCTTGGCGGAGGTCAGGAAGAAATTGGCTGGGCAGGGTATATGATGCCGCGGCTTGAAGGCAGGTATGGATTAACTATTGGAACATTAATTCGTGGAATAGTTTGGTCTGTATGGCATCTTCCTTTGTGGCTTGTGCCCGGCTCCAGTCAAAGCTATATGAATTTTTTTGCTTTTACGCTTATGTGTACAGGATATTCATTTATATTTTCATGGATAATTGACAGGTCAGGCAATCGTCCCATGTCTGCTGTTGTAATACACGGTGTGGCTAATGGTTTTGCGGCTCTTTTTCCATTTGTTGTTCTTAGTGATGGTGTGATGCAAACCCGAATTTGGGTGTATAGTATTCTTACACTAATTGCAGGAATAATTATTGCAATATTACGGACATATAAAAGCAGAAAAACCAGCACATAACAGGTACTGTATGCGTAAGTTTGCCTGAAATTATTTCAAGTAATTAAAAGATACATTGACATAATGGAAAAGATAAAAGTACACTATAAAAAAGGAGAAACTCATGGCTAAAGATTACAGGAAAGAATATAAGGATTTATATTTACCAAAGACCAAACCGATGATAATAGACATTCCTGAAATGCAATTTGTCGCCATCGAGGGTAAAGGCGATCCGAATGATAAAAATGGAGAATATTTTAAAGCATTACAGTTATTGTATGCCATTCAATTTACAATAAAAATGAGTAAAATGGGAAAACATAAACTCAATGGTTATTTCGATTATGTTGTGCCGCCATTAGAGGGCTTGTGGTGGTTTGACAGCAATGAAACATTTTCCCCCAAAAATAAATCCGAATATAACTGGATTTCCATGATACGTTTGCCCGAATTTGTCGATCTGGATATATTCAAATGGGCTTGCAGTGAAGTATTGCTTAAAAAGAGCATGGAAACAGAAAACGCAAAATTCATAAAAATAAAAGAAGGGTTATGTGTTCAGTGTATGCACATGGGTTCTTATGATAACGAACCACAGACAATAAATATGATGGAGGAATTTATTGGAGAAAACAACTTAAAGAATGACATATCGGGCAAAAGAAAACATCATGAAATATATTTATCAGATCCACGGAAAACGGCAGTTGAAAAAATAAAAACTGTAATAAGAATACCCGTAAGAAAATAGAGTACGGCAAACCGTTGCATACAGCCGGAACGTTATACGAAATGCCAGCCTAAGGCTTTATAGAATATTTTAAGTAGCTTCGCCACCTATTGACAAAAATATAAATGATGCAGATATATAATTAGTATGGTATTAATAAATGAATGGCTTTATAAAGTAAAATTTCCTGAAACAGAAAATGTAATTTAATGAAAGAAACCGCCATGAAATGCCGGATATGCGGCAATGAACACAATAACGAACCGATAACGCTAAGCGAACGACACCTCGGCCTGGGCGACAGGTTCGACTACATAACATGTTCAAACTGCGGGTGCATGCAGATAAAAGACATCCCCGCCAACATGGACAGATACTATCCCGGCAACTATTATTCGTTCGACGCCCCTGTATTTCCATCACGGCTCACACCACTCGGCGCACGCCTCAAAAGAAGCCTCATAAACCACTGTATGGGCTATGCCGACATCACCGGTTTCCTGCTCTCGTTCATATACCCCCATCCCTTCCCGTGGATAAGGAAACGCGAAATCACATTCACATCGTCAATACTCGACGTGGGCGCCGGAGCCGGAAGAAAATCACTCTCGCTGCACCGCAGCGGCTTCCGCAACGTTCTCGGCATCGACCCGTACATAAATTCCGATATCGACTACGGCAACGGAGTAAAGATCCTCAAAAAGAACCTGTCGGAAATCAACTCCGGGTTCGACTTCATAATGCTGCATCACTCATTCGAGCACATGCCCCGCCCCGCCGAAACAGTTATGCATCTCGACAGGCTTCTGAACCCCGGCGGCATAATACTGATACGGATACCCGTTGCCGGGTGCCGCGCC
This sequence comes from Bacteroidales bacterium, assembly GCA_031285575.1. Lineage (GTDB taxonomy): Bacteria > Bacteroidota > Bacteroidia > Bacteroidales > VadinHA17 > LD21. Next base: position 2,098 of record JAITVX010000232.1, on the reverse strand, counting down.
TGGGAACTTTACGGCGAGTACTGGTATGGCCTCGACGCTCCGCGCCATTTCTATATCCACTCGCGCAGAAGCATTGAAATACTGCTCGAAAACACAAATTTGAAGATAGACGGGGTAGTCTTCGACTCAAGCGCCTACCAGTTTGTAAGCAGCGAAAAATACCTCAAAGGGATGACACTGCTGAGCCCCGACGAACCGCTGTTTACCCCCGCCGACATACAAAAATACGCAGCCGAAGCCGAAAAGCTAAACCGCGAAGGCAAAGGCGACACGGCATGTTTTTATATCAGAAAGAAGGCTTCTGCCAAATAATCGGGGGCGCTTTTGGGGCGGTGCTGAATAAAAGTTCAGCCGGAACGGGTTGAAATATTTAGCCGTTCATTCCCGGCATGCTCAATTTTTCATGAAACATGCCGTTGGGCATTCCGCTGCTGTCGCACAGTTCGGGTTTGATGCCGTTTACAAAATACATTTCAAGTTCGCCCCTGTACTTTACCGGTATTTTGCCCCGGCAGGTACAGTCGAAAAAATCGTTTACAAGCTTAAACGTTGCGCCCGATATGTTAATTTTTCCGGCTTCGCTCAACGACTCCATGTGGCTTGCCGTATTTACGGTGTCGCCCCAGATGTCGTACGATATTCGTTTCTGTCCCATAGTTCCTGCCATAACCGCGCCGGTATGTATTCCTATCCTTATATCCCACGGCTTTATCCGGCTGTTATTGCCGTTTTCCTTAAGCCTGCGCACGTGCTCCGTCATCTCAATAGCGGCAAGTACTGTGGCTATGGCGCTGGCCATGCCGCTGCCGGCATCGAAAATGCCGCCGGCACACATATAGGCGTCGCCAATGGTTTTAATTTTCTCTATTCCGTGTTTTTCAACCACCGAGTCGAACACGAGGAACAGTTTGTCGAGTTCGTCGATAAGCGTTTCAGGCTCCATGCCCTGCGCTATTGCGGAAAATCCACATATGTCGGAAAACATTACCGTAACCGAGTCGTGTTTTAACCTTGAAATTTTGCCGCCGGCCATCAGTTCTTCCACAACAGCTTCAGGAAACATGTTTGCAACAACAGCATGCAGTTTTTCATTCTCGGCAATCAGTTTTTCTGTCCGTAACCCGGGTTTACTGCGCAGGGCCGGTTTTGAAAAGATGGGCATAAACATTTATAATAATAGCGTTAAAAAAACTGTCGGGCAAAATTAATTCATTTTTCAGTATTTTTGTTTTTTTAACTTATATGATATGAAAATTGTTTTTGCGTCGAACAACAGCCACAAGCTGATGGAAATAAGAAGTATAATTGGAAACGGCTGCGAACTGCTAAGCCTTGGCGATTTGAATATTACTGCAGATATTCCCGAAGAAGAGCCCACCCTTGAAGGCAATGCCCTTGCGAAAGCCAGGTTTGTTAAAAAACTTACAGCGCTTAACGTTTTTGCCGACGATACGGGGCTTGAAGTTGAAGCCCTTGGCGGCTTGCCGGGAGTAAAATCGGCCCGTTTTGCCGGCGAGAACTGCGATTCGTCGGCAAACATAGACCTGCTGCTGTCGATGCTTGCCGGCAACAGCAACCGGAAAGCCAGGTTCAGAACCGTTTTCGCCCTTATTTACAACGGCACCGAGTATATAATGGAAGGCATTGTTGACGGCACAATTACCGGTGAAAGAAAAGGCGGAAAGGGTTTCGGGTACGACCCTGTATTTATTCCCTGCGGCTCAACAAAAACTTTTGCAGAGATGGAACTGAGTGAAAAAAACATGGTTTCGCACAGAGCGCGTGCGCTTGAAAAGCTGTATGCGGAACTGAACCGGCTGAACGGAACGTGCTACAAGTAAACGGATAGTTTTACCGTGTTGCGGGGCGTTCCCCCTGTGTTGCGGGGCACTCCCCCTGTGTTGCGGGGCACTCCCCCAATGTTGCGGGGCACTCCCCCAATGTTGCGGGGCACTCCCCCTGTGTTGCGGGGCACTCCCCCGATGTTGCGGGGCATTCCCCCGATGTTGCGGGGCACTCCCCCGATGTTGCGGGGCACTCCCCCAATGTTGCGGGGCACTCCCCCAATGTTGCGGGGCACTCCCCCGATGTTGCGGGG
>JAITVX010000213.1 GCA_031285575.1 Bacteroidales bacterium | reverse complement strand
ATCCACCGTCTCGACAGGCCTGTCAGCGGCGTGCTGCTGTTTGCCCGCACATCGAAAGCCCTTGCCCGTATGAATGACATGTTCAAAAACCGGCAGATTAAAAAAACGTACTACGCCATTGTGAAGGAAAATCCACCAGCCGAAAGCGGTACACTGGTTCACTGGCTTAAAAGGAACGAAAAACAGAACAAGAGCTATGCGTATGACTATGAGGTGAAAGGCTCGAAGGAGGCCCGGCTGTCATACAGTGTTACAGGCAGGTCGGAGCGGTATTACCTGCTTGAAGTAGAACTGCACACGGGACGCCACCACCAGATAAGGGCGCAGCTTGCAAAGGTGGGCTGCCCTGTAAAGGGCGACCTTAAATATGGCTACAACCGCTCGAATGAGAATGGCGGCATAAGCCTGCTGGCACGAAGGCTTGAGTTTACGCATCCGGTTAAAAACGAGCCGGTGGTTATAACAGCACACCTTCCGGAAGATGATATATGGAATCTGTTTGTTAATTCAGTGAAATAGCGTGGTGATGCTCGTTACAGCAGGAACGAATTGTTTGTATGCATGACTAATTGTCAGTTTTATTGCAACGGCATGTATTTTGTCAGACAGTTGTCTGTTTTTATAAGTTTAACCTAAATAATAATAAATAATATGCAAACAGGTAAAATTGGAGTAACGACAGAGAACATATTCCCTATTATTAAGAAATTTCTCTATTCCGACCATGAAATATTTCTTCGCGAACTGATATCAAATGCAGTTGATGCTACGCAGAAACTCAAAACAATGGCGTCGGTTGGTGACTATAAGGGGGAGCTTGGAGATATAGCAGTACGTGTGGCAGTTGACGGCAAGAAGAAGACAATAACGGTGTCGGACTGCGGAATAGGGATGACACGCGAAGAGATTGACAGATATCTGAACCAGATAGCTTTTTCCAGCGCCAATGATTTTCTCGACAAGTATAAGGATCAGTCCAGCTCAATTATCGGCCATTTTGGGCTTGGCTTCTATTCGGCGTTTATGGTTTCCGACAAGGTGGAGGTTATAACCAAATCGTACATAGACGGTTCGGAAGCAGCGAAGTGGAGTTGCGACGGCAGTCCCGAATTTACGATTGAAGATTGCGAACGGCATGGGCGGGGAACAGACGTTGTTTTACATGTTGACGAGGAATCGAAAGAGTTTCTTGAAGCAGACAAAATAGAGAAACTGCTTAAAAAATACTGCAAGTTTCTACCGGTCGATATTATATTCGGAAAGGAAAAGGAGTGGAAAGACGGCAAGATGGTTGACACGGAAAAGGATAATGTTATTAACAACACAAAGCCGGCATGGACTGTCAAACCGTCGGAGCTTACGGAAGATGATTACCGCAAGTTCTACCGCGAACTGTATCCGGCAGGCGACGATCCGCTGTTTAACATACATCTGAATGTTGACTACCCCTTTAAACTGACGGGCATACTCTATTTCCCGAAAATAAAGAACAACATAGAGATTCAGAAAAACAAAATACAGCTGTACAGCAACCAGGTTTTTGTTACCGACTCGGTAGAAGGCATCGTGCCCGAGTTCCTTACACTGCTGCACGGAGTGCTCGATTCGCCCGACATACCGCTTAACGTGTCGAGAAGCTATCTGCAGAGCGACAGTAATGTGAAGAAAATATCGAGCCACATAACCAAGAAAGTAGCCGACAGGCTCAGCGATATATTTAAGAATAACCGCGAGGAGTTTGAAAGAAAATGGGACAACCTGAAGCTTTTCATCGAATACGGAATGATAACCGAAGAGAAGTTTTCTGACAAGGCTTCAATGTTCGCGCTTCTTAAAAACACCGACGACAGGTATTTTACCCTCGACGAGTATAAAGACCTTATAAAAGAAAACCAGACGGATAAGAACAAAACATTAATATATCTGTATGCTACCGATAAAACCGGACAGTTTGGCTATATCGACAAGGCGAAGGCCAAAGGGTATGATGTGCTGCTTCTCGACGGCCAGCTCGATGTGCATCTGATTAACCATCTTGAGGGCAAGATTAAAGACATACGGTTCGTGAGGGTCGATTCCGATGTTGTTGACAAGCTTATTGACAGGGCAGAGAAACGCGAGTCGAAAATGCCGGAAGAGAAATGCGAAGACCTGAAAAGCGTATTCGGCATTAAATCGAAGTCGAACGAGATGTTTACGGTTATGGTCGAAAACCTCGACGAAAACGAAGCGCCGGTACTCCTGACCCAGTCGGAATTTATGCGGAGAATGAAAGAAATGTCGCAGGTTGGCGGCGGCGGGATGAACTTCTACGGCGAACTGCCCGACAGCTATAACCTGATAGTGAACTCGAACCACAAGCTGGTGGTGCAGATTTCCGACAGGCTGTATGCTGAAAAAGGAACAGAACTGGAACAGAACAATACCGAGCGTAACAGGCTGGAAGACGAGATTGAGTTTATGGAAAAGGAACAAATCCGTAAAAAAGAAGAGGAAGTGAGCCAGACAGAAAAAGACGACCTCGAGAAACTGCGCAAAGAGCTGGCCGATATTGAAACATCGAGAAGGAATATTCTTGAGGTGTTCGGAGCCGGACAGCAAACCGTAAAACAGATGATAGACCTTGCCCTGCTGTCAAACAATATGCTTAGAGGCGAAGAACTCGATGCCTTTGTGAAACGCAGCGTGGGGTTATTGTAGCCGGTAGCTTCAGCCTGAACGAAGAAGGAAGTTCGTAGTGACGAACAGGGTATTGAAGTTCTGTTTTCCGAAGAAGTATGATGAACAAAAGACAGGCGGTGCCGGTTTTTTATATTAACTTGCGCCGGAAAATACCGGTATGCGCATGCTGGATGCCGGCTAACTTCCTGGACAATGAAAAATACAACCATGGTACTGTTTATGGTTACGGCGCTGGCGGTTTACTGCCTGCTAAATTCATATCTGTATTTAAAGGGATACCGGTGTGTTGAAACGCTACGCGAACACAGGCTGGCATATACGCTGGTGTTTATTGCGGCGGCGGCGGTGTTCCCGCTTGCAAAGGCGGGGGAGGCATGGCGTTCGTCGGCCGTAACCGATGTGCTTAATGTTGCGGGCGGTTTATGGCTTGCATTCATGCTGTACGGGATTTTACTGTTTCTCGTGTCGGACATTATAATGGCGGCGCTGAAGCTGGCCGGAGCCGGGGCCGGGCCGGTATCGGCATACCGGAAATGGGCGTTTGTTGCCGTTACCGGGGCGTCGTTCATGCTCATAGCCGCCGGGGTTATCAATGCGCTGGTTCCGGTGGTAAAACGGTACGGCATTGCTATCGACAAGCCTGCCGCAGCGGAATCGCTAAGGATAGCCGCAGTGTCGGACATTCACCTTGGCAGCATTATCAGGGAAAGGAGCCTCAGGAGGTTGTCGTCGATGCTTGCGGCTGAAAAGCCCGACCTCATACTTCTTCTGGGCGATATTGTTGACGGGCAGATTGCTCCCGTGCTTCGCGGCGACCTTCTGCGGCACTTCACCCCGCCCGAATGCCGTTACGGTGTGTTTGCCGTTGCCGGAAACCACGAATACATTGGGGGTGGCATGCAAACCATTCCGTATATCGAAAGCAGGGGCATAAGGATACTGAAAGACGAGGTTGTTGCGCTTAGCTGCGGCATACAGCTGATTGGAAGAATTGACAGAGATGCCGGCATGTTTTACGGCAGGCCGCGCGCAGCGCTGAAAAAGCTGATGGCGCAGGCCGACACGTCAATGCCGGTTATTGTGCTCGACCACCAGCCGTCGAGTATCGACGAAGCGGCAGGCAACAGGGTCGATTTGCAGCTTTCGGGGCATACCCACCACGGGCAGATGTGGCCGCTTAACGGCATTACGCGGATGATTTACAGGGTAAGCCGCGGATACCTCAAAGAGGGCGCTTTCAACGTAATAGTATCGTCGGGCTACGGTTTGTGGGGGGCGCCGGTGAGGCTTGGAAGCCGTCCGGAGGTTCTGATTGTAAATGTCTCTTTCACTACACGGCAATGACGCGATGCCTCCGCCGCAGCCGGCGGAACAGCACCCGTTCCGCATGGGGAACGGCACCCGTTCCGCATAGGGAACGACACCTGTTCCGCATAGGGAACGGCACACGTTCCGCATGGGGAACGGGTGCCGCTCCTATACGGTAAGCTGCCTGTCAAACCATCCTGTTTTCATGCTGCGGCTCTCCTTGTTCGACGATGTGAGCGTGGTACGCACCTCAACGGTGTAGGCCCCCTGCGGCAGGTTGGCCGGAAGCATGGCTATAAGCCTCGACGGCTTGTTTTCAACTATTGTGTCGAGCTTTATGGCGCCGCTGCCGCTTATGAGAAAAATGCCGTTGTCGGGGTTTGAAGCCACGAGCTTCAGCCGGCCACCCTTCAGCTGCACCACTCCGCCGGGCGTAAGCTGCTGGTTAACGGTTCCGCTCACCACGTCGAGCACCTCAACAATAAACGGCCGGGGGTCGGGCGCCTGCTCCTTCTGCATTTTCATTCTGGCCGCAGCGTTGCGCATGCGCACTCCGGGCTGCAGGTTTATGCGGGCGCGGTGGCGCTCGGGGTCGTAGCTGTCGGCAGCTCCGCCGAACACGCCGGCAATGCTCGGGTGGGCGTTGAACAGCGGGGTGTTCAGCGCTCCGCCGTCTTCAACAATAATGCACACCTCTTCGATAAACTCCTCTATCACGGCGTTTATCTGCGACAGCCCCATGCCCGGATGCCGCGCAAGTATGCGCCGGGCAACCTCGGCAAGGCTGTATGTGTGAACGTTAAGCGGCACTGCCATCAAATCGTCGGGAGCAGCCGTAAGCATGTTTTCAACCAGGCTGTACTGTAACATAATGAATATTATTTAACGGTTATTGATAAGCCGCTGCCGGCCGGCACTGAGGCGGGGCTGCGGCCATGTGAATTACTTGGAACAACGGTGTGGTGCGGGTTACAGTACGTCATAAAGCTCTTCAAGCCCTGTTCCCCGCGAGCCTTTTATAAGTATCGTAAAGCCTTCCGGCCGGCTTGCCTCAAAACGGCTGCGCAGCGCCGCCGCATCGTCAAACAGGCCGTAGCCCGAACCGGCTGCAACCTTGCCGAATATCCTGCCTGCCAGAAAAACATTCTCAGGCCTTATCGATCGTATTTCATTCAGTATATGCAGGTGTTCGTGTTCCGCCCTTTCGCCAAGCTCAAGCATGTCGCCGAGTATAACCGCCTTTTTCTCTGCCCGAAGCTTCAGGAACGACCTTATGGCCGCCGCCATGCTCGAAGGGTTGGCATTATACGAATCGCACACAAGGGTGTTCCTTCCGGTATGTTTAACCTGCGACCGGTTGTTGTCGGGCCTGTATTCCTCTATTGCACACACCGCATCGCCCATCGGCACATTGAAAAACAGCCCGGTGGCTATGGCGGCCTTTATGTTTTCGGTATTGCAGGCCCCGAAAAGGTTTGTGTTTACGACGTACTCCTCACTGCCGTAAACCACCACTGCTTTCAGAAAAATATCCGCCTCATAAGGTTCCGTAATTAATTCCCTGCCGTCGTCGCATGGGCTGCTGTAAGGAACAGCTCTTACCTCCATGCCGTGTATTTTTTCGGCAAGCAGGAGGTTCGCGTCGTCATAAATAGCCGTACCGCCCGTTTGCCCAAGATATTCATACAGCTCCGTTTTGGCCCTTACAACGCCTTCAAACGACCCGAAGCCCTCAATATGCGCCATGCCTGCGTTGGTTATAATTCCATAATCGGGCTGTGCAATGCTGCAAAGCTGTTTTATTTCGCCCGCATGGTTTGCTCCCATCTCTATAACCATTATCTCCGTATCGGGCGGAGCCGAAAGAATGGTCAACGGCACCCCTATATGGTTATTCAGGTTTCCCCGTGTAAAATGCACCTTTTCCCTCTTTGAAAGCACCGAAGCAACAAGCTCCTTTGTTGTTGTCTTTCCGTTTGTACCCGTAATTGCCAGCACCGGTATGCCAAGCACGTTGCGGTGATGCCCGGCCAGCGCCTGCAGTTCGGCCAGCGCATCGTCAACCACAACCGTTTTGCCGGTTTCATAGGCCCTGTCGTCAATCACAGCGCACAGCGCACCGTTCTCAATGGCTTCGGCGGCATACCGGTTGCCATTATGCCTGCAGCCCGAAAGAGCAAAGAATATTTCATTCCTTTTTACTCTGCGCGAATCGGTATTAACCCCGGCAGAGTTTTTAAACAGACGGTAGATATAATTTGTTCTCATTGCATTAAAAAGCCCCATTCCGACAGAGTCGCAACGAGGCTTACCATGTATAATTAAAATCAACCAAACTCATTTCTACAATCCGGCAGGACTGCCTACCCGTATCATTGCGCACCTGAAACCGATGTCGTCGCGCGCTGCATCCTGTTCAAGGAATCTTCTTGTTGAAGGGTTGAGCCAGTATGCCCTGTCTTTCCACGATCCGCCCTTGTAAACTCTTGAATTGTCGTCAATAAGGGTTGAATAATCGGACACCCCTCCTTCGGCAGCGCCCTGGGCATACATTCTGAGCGATCCCTGCTTTCCGTCTTCCACCTTCCAGTCGCCGCCTTCTACAATTGCCGACTGCATATCGCCATCCAGGTAGTTTCTGTAGTCGCCCTTCTGATAGTTGTAGCGATCGGCAACGTCAATATCCTTAACAGTATCCGTAAAAAGCCTTCCGAGATTGTCTTTCCCTACCACGCTGCCGTTTGCGTCTCGCCTAACGTCGGTATATACATTGCCGCGGAAAGGGTTGAAGCCATCCATATCTTCGGGCGTAAGCGGACGGTAAACATCGAGCACCCACTCGCTAACATTTCCGGCCATGCAGTAAAGACCGTAATCGTTAGGCCAGTACGACTTAACATCAACAGTTATCGAACCGTTATCGTTAAGATTACCTGCAACGCCCATCATATCGCCGCGGCCTCTTACAAAGTTGGCCATCATCTGCCCGCGACTCTTCTTGTCGGCATTCCTTACGTTATGACCATCCCATGGATAGATTCTTCTTTCATAAATCCTTTCTTCGTATGTTGTTCCTCTCAGAGCGTATGCTGCAAATTCCCATTCGGCTTCGGTTGGCAGCCTGTATGCCGGCAAAAGTATCCCGTCTTCAAAGTTTGTTCTGCGTTCGGTTTGCTCCGGATTGAGGCTTTCGCGCAACTCGTTAACAACTCCCTCATACAGCCCCGAAAGGTATGCTTCCGTATTAAAGTTATTCTCGTTAAGCTGATTGGGGTCGGGGTTCAGTTCGCCTTCATTTATAAGAATCTGTTCGTTAACCCTGTCGGTTCTCCACAGGCAGTAGTCGTTGGCCTGAAGCCAGCTTACGCCCACAACCGGATAGTCGTTATACGAAGGATGTCTGAAATAATACTGCACATAAGGATCGTTGAATCCCATGGGGCTTCTCCAAACCAGTGTGTCCGGAAGCGCCCTTCTGTAAACTTCGGGATAGTCTTTGTAAACCCTGCGAAGCCAGAAAAGGTATTCACGGTAATCAATATTCCTGACTTCAGTTTCGTCCATATAGAACGACGATACGGTAACTGTCCTTGGCGCATTATTCCAGTCGTAAAGAACATCCTGCTGTACCCGTCCCATGGTAAACCGCCCTCCTTCAACGAGAACTAAACCGGGGCCTGTTCTTTGGTCAACTCCCATTGCCACTTCAAACCCTCCGTTATCCGGGTTATTGTATTCCCATCCTGTTGTTGAGGAAGCATTGTTGTTTTTCTTAAAAAAACAAGAAGATAGTAAAACTATCGAAATCAGATAAACTGGTAAAACTCTTAGTTTAAACATAACTGTTTGGCTTTATAGCTATAATTTGCAAAAGTAACACTTTATAATTATTTCACAAAGATAAACTACAATTCGGGAAACTTTATTGTGTTTGACTGTCTTCTTTTATCAAAATTATTTAACCTGAATACAATTCCCGCCTGGTGCAGCATTGATAATGGCAAAAGCAGGTTGTCGGAGGCAACATTGAACCGGTATGAATAATTAAGCCTCACATAGCCGGCCTGAAGGGAAAATCCGGCCTGAAGATTAAGGTTGCCGGCACTGTCGTCCATGGTAATTGCATTTACGGCAATGTGTTCATGTTCAAAGGAGGCTCCGGCTCCGGCAATAAAGAAACCATCCTGAACACCGGAAAACATTATTGGCCTTACGAAAAGCTTTCCCTGGTTCCCTGCCGGAAAATCGCCGCATAAATGCATATACAGCTTGCGCTTTATAATATCTTCCGGCATGCTGCTTTCCGGTGACAAATCGGGTTCTGACAGATGCAAAACGGCCAGACCGCCGGAAAACCTTCCGCTTTTAAAGGCAATGCCTGTTCCGATGTCGAAAACCGTTTGCCCCGACGACCTTAACAGCTCCGACGAAGGATACGCCGCACCGCCTGCAACGTTAATCTGGTCGGGCAAAAGGGAGTTTGTAAAATTGAATCCGCGATGAAAAACCGAGGCCGTAAGCCCTGCATTAATATAAAGGTCTTCGCCCGCCTGTAAAAAATACGAATACGATATTCCGCTCCTGAAATTATTTACATGCCCCCCAAGGTAATCTTCAGCCAGATAAAAAGCCGCTCCGCCATTAATGGCCTTAAAATAGGAGTCGTATGTTAAGTACAGCGAATGCAGGTTATATCCGTTGCCGGGGTAAAAATTAAGGTATGAAAGCCTTACGGAACCTGTTTCGCCGCTTCCCGACATCGCCGGATTGTTCATAAGTACTGTCTGATATGACGGTGCATGGTCGGTTTCCTGACAAAAGCATTCACAGCAAACCGCCGCAAGGCACAACAGTACATATATTTTTCTCAACACATTCATGATGCAAACATAGCAACAAAAACAGATAATGTAATTCAATTACATCATTCCCTAAAGCCCCGAAAATTAATTAAAGTAAATCAACTTACATCCGGCGGCTAAATATCTTACATTTAATAAAGATTATTTTATAACCGCAGCACAATATTCAGCACGAATATTTGTTTATATTTGCAACGCTTAATCATATATAAATGAAAAAGAAAACTTTAATAATACTGTTGTCTATCCTTTTTGTGCCATGCAAACAGCTCACGGCACAGTCGAAAAGCGACCGATTGAATGCAATACACACCGTTGCACCGTTCCTCACCATCGCACCCGATTCAAGAGCCGGCGGAATGGGCGATGTGGGTGTAGCAACCTCGCCCGACATATTCAGCCAGCACTGGAACCCCGCAAAATTTGCTTTCATCGACAGCAAATCGGGCGTAGGCCTCTCATACTCGCCGTGGCTCCGGACACTGGTGCCCGACATCAATATAGCCCTGCTTACCGGATTCTACCGCATCGATTCAAAGCAGGTAATAAGCTCAAGCCTCCTATACTCCTCGCTTGGCGACATACCGTTTACCGACGACCTTGGCAACTTCATGCGCAACTTCACACCCAACGAATTTGCTCTCGATGCCGCATATTCACGCCTCTTTACCGAAAAACTATCCGGCTCAATAGCATTCAGGTTCATATACTCAAACCTTACCGGCGGAACGTACTCGGGCGGAACAGCAACAAAACCCGGCATATCATACGCAGCCGACATATCCGGATTCTGGAACAACGACATATTGCTGCTCAATAAAGACGCCAACATAGCCGTGGGACTGTCGCTCTCGAACATAGGAGCAAAAATGAGCTATGCCGACGCAACAGCATCCTACTTCATACCGATGAACATGCGGCTCGGAGGTGCACTCAAAATAGACCTCGACAGCTACAACTCGATATCGCTTGCCCTCGATCTTAACAAGCTGCTCGTTCCGACACAACCGCTATACAGCTCAACCGAAAAAGATAAAATAATAGCCGGAAAAGATCCAGACATATCCGTTCCCCTGGCAATATTCCAGTCATTCTACGATGCCCCCGGTGGCTTCCGCGAAGAAATGCACGAAATAACCACCTCAACTGGAATTGAATACTGGTACAACAACACCTTTGCCCTGCGCGGAGGATACTTCCGCGAGCACGAAACAAAAGGCAATCGGAAATACTTCACCGCCGGAGCAGGCTTCAAACTCAATGCCTTCACCCTTGACTTCTCTTACCTCATGCCAGCTGCCCAGCACCACCCACTGGCCAGAACACTGCGCTTTTCGCTCGCCTTCGACATGAACTACTACAGAGCAAGCAAGCCCGAAGCATGAAAATACGGACAGGTATCGGCATCGACTTCCACAGGCTCGAAAACGGCATCCCACTGAGGCTCGGCGGTGTTGATATACCATCGGAAAAAGGCTATGTAGCCCACTCCGACGGCGACGCCCTAATACACGCAATATGCGACGCCATCCTTGGTGCAGCCGGACTGCGAGACATAGGCCATTACTTCCCCGACACATCCGACGACTACAAAAATATCGACAGCCGTATTCTCCTTAAAAAGACATCCGAACTCATAACGGAAAGGGGATACTCAATTGAAAACATCGACAGCGTAATCTGCCTCGAACGCCCCAGAATATCGCCACACATTGATGAAATGCGAAAAACCCTTGCATCTATCCTGTCGATAGAATATGGCGACATTGCAATAAAAGCTACAACAACCGAAAAACTTGGCTTCACAGGCCGCGAAGAAGGTATAGCCACATTTGCCACAGTCCTCATTTCAAAAAAACAATAACATCTAATTACTTTCGGAAAGTAATTAGATGTTATCTGCATGTTCCGGTTCCGATGCACAAGGTTTGCCTATACAATGAACTTTGGCGGACATTCTGCTTCGGTCGGCGCATCGTATTACCACCTTTACACGAAAAGGATACAAAATTGAACAACGCCTCTATACAAAACAAAATAAAATTTAACTTTTATTTGCATTATATTTTACTACCTTAGCGCATCATATAAATTTATTTCTCACTTAAAAAAATGATATCATGGCCAAGACCTTAACTTTTAATGAACTCCGGAAGATTAAAGACATGTTGCCCTCCGGCAGTATGAAACGGATAGCAGATAAACTCAATCTTGATGAAGAAACCGTAAGAAACTACTTTGGAGGGAGAAATTTTGACAAGGGACAGAGCATAGGCATTCATTTTGAACAGGGGCCTGGAGGCGGTATCGTTACTTTCGACGATACAACAATACTCGACATGGCGCAGGAGATGATAGAGGAATTGTGATTTTGCAAATCCAAAGCATGTTCAAAAGCAAAAGTTCGTCTTTTGCTTTTTTTATTATATACTACGTTGCCGCTTTACCTGTCCATCCCTGCGCCGACAGCCTGACTTCCGACCCGTCGTCGCCCGCTATGAAGTAATCTTCAGGCTGCTCCGTAATATACCCTATTACCTTTACCGAGTGCAGACTGTTTATTTTATCAATATCTTCAAGCGGCGCCGTAAAAAGCAATTCATAATCTTCGCCTCCGTTAAGAGCCGGGGTAACAGGGTCGATATTAAATTCCTCCGCCACTCTCGACGTTTCATAATCGACAGGTATTTTACTGTAATAAATCCGGCAACCGGTTTGCGACTGTTTGCATATCTGTATCAGGTCTGAAGCCAACCCTTCGGTAACGTCTATCATTGACGTGGGAACGATTTTACTGTTTTCAAGTTCCAAAAGAGTACCGGCTGGAAAATCTGGCTTCAACTGACGGCCTATAACGTATTCGTAACCGGCAAGGTCGGGTTGTATGCCCGTACTTTTTTCAAAAAGCCGTCTTTCGCGTTCCAGAAGCTGCAAACCCATATAAGCCGCTCCGAAGTCGCCGGTAACGCAAATCAAATCGTTTGGTCTGGCTCCGTTTCTTTTTATTATTGAACCTTTATCGGCACGGCCAATGGCCGTAAGACTTATTGCAAGCCCCGTAACGGAACTTGTTGTATCGCCACCGGCAAGGTCTATCCTGTATCTTTCGCACGCTGCGCCTATTCCTTCATAAATAAGTTCAATATCTTCTACTGCAAACCGTGAACTTATTCCCGTCGAAACAAGCAGTTGCTCCGGTGTCCCGTTCATTGCATAAATATCTGAAATTGCCCTGACTACAGCTTTATATCCAAGATGTTTAAGGGGCGTATAAACAAGACTGAAGTGAATGCCTTCAAGAAACATGTCTGTTGAAACAAGTGTCTGACAGTTTCTGCTATCGATAACCGCAGCGTCGTCGCCAATGCCAAGCAATGTTGATTTAAGAGAAGGTCTGAAGTTTTTTGTCAAGTGATGTATCAGCCCATATTTGCCAAATTCACCAATTGATGTTTTCTCTCCATGGTCATTCATCCGTTTCCTGTTTTTATAATGTCTCTTCCGAATGGGGTCAACGCTATTGCCGTAAGTTTAAAATGCTGCATTCCGAAAGGAATACCTATTATTGTTATACAGAATATTGCACCAACAACTGCATGCGATACTGCAATGCACAGACCGCCGAATATGAGCCACAGCAGGTTCATTATAATATAAAGACATCCGGAAGCCCTTGAATGCACCACGGTGTCACGTCCAAACGGCCATATTGCCAGGCCTGCTATTTTCAGGGTCTGAATGCCGAATGGAATACCAACAATTGTTATCATAAGTAGCAGACTGCCTATGCAGTATTCAACAGCAATGATAATACCTCCAAACACAAGCCATATTATATTTCCTATCAGTTTCATATGTTATATTGTATAAAAATGTTCAGATATTCAGTTCTGATAACACTATCTGCTTCATGCCCGCCGGCACAAATATACTTATATTTAGATATGCAGCAATTCTTTCTGTTAAAATTCAGAGCAAACGCATCTAAATTTTTTGAATAATAATCTGTAACGTCTAACCTTTGCGCCAAAATATCAGATAGAAAGCCACATCCTCTGTTTTTTGTAACTTCGTAATCTGCGCGCAGAGCATATCAAAGCTCATTTAATAATTTCCACATATTTAGAAGCTGTTTTAAATTTATAGGATTTGTTTTTTAGAGAGCTTTTTGAGCATGATTTGGCAGAAGGTCATCTGTAGCATTGCTTCTGCCGTCTCTGTTTTGCGCTCATA
>JAITVX010000197.1 GCA_031285575.1 Bacteroidales bacterium | reverse complement strand
GGTGTGTACGCGATATGACAAACTCGATGTAATGTTCTTGTGTACACTGACTCTCGCACTAATCGTCGATGTGCTTGTTTTATGTTAACACGCCCTAATGAAATACCTGTCCACTGAATACATTTTTGTGCTATTACAGGATGTTGCTTATTATCAGAATATTTAGGTAATTTTCCACGCTGGATATAATCTGTAATAGAAATAATTCTGCACCACACCCAACTCTCCGGCACATCAAACGGAATTTCCTCGTCAATACAGCGTGTTTCATTGCCTATCTTCTGTCGGTAGCTTTATAGATAAACGATTCTGGTTTCAGAGGTTGCAAGGCTTGCCAGTGTTTTAATAATTTTTCTATTGTATTCATTTATGGTTGATTTAGAAGATTTGTTATTTGTGTGAGAAATTTTTGATTTTCGCATCCAATTTCTCTTTCTTTTCAAAGTATTCTTTTATCAGAATATCGGGTGAAAGAATTTCTTCGACTTTGTGGGGGAATCCGCATAAATCCAAATTGTAATTATCTGTCGAAATCTCTGCTTTCGTATATTTTCGAGATTTGTAATTACCGTCCTCATCTGTAATTTCCACACGGCTATTCCACCAATTCCTAACTGTTTCAAAATGTTCTGCTTTAATTGGCTTTGTGTTGGAAAAAGCCTTATAACCTTCGGGCATATCCATCCGGTAAAACCAAATATCGAGGAGCCATCACAATCCTCATCAAAGAAAAGAACATTGGTTTCCTTAACTTTTGCACTTTACAAGCACTTAAAGTATCTTTAATGTCAAGATAACCCAAGCGAGAGGGACGAGGGGAAATCTTTTGTATATCACAAAACTCTAAGAACCGGACTCTGAAAGCACCTGCCACAGAATTTCAGCAAACGTATATAAAGTAGAAAAATGATTTTACCACGTATTTTCGCTAATTGGACACGGCTTATCAGTTGTTCGTCTTTGAAAGTCTATATGCTGTTTTTCTTGGCTGCAACATAGTGTTGCAAATGTTTGATGGCTTTATCTACTTCTTTTATGGATGCTTCGTAACTGTCTAAGACGATTAATTTTAAGATTGTTAGATCTTTATCGAAATAGGCGGAATTATTCCGAAGTTCTTCTAATAGAAGACTAATAATATTTTCATAATGTTGCCGTTTTTTTACAGGACAAAGGTAACCTCACCATAATGAACATTACACGAAAAACATTCCGCAAGGAAGAGAGGCTGTGCAGCCGAAAAATAATCGACTCGCTTTTTGAAAGCGGAAATACTTTCTATTCCGGAGTTTTAAAGGTAATATGGAAAACCGGTACCTCTTCGTCTAAAACGCAGGCGGCTTTCAGCGCACCAAAAAAAATGTTCAGGCTTGCAGTAACCCGGAATCTTATAAAAAGAAGAATGCGCGAGGCATACCGCAACAGCAAACATATTTTATACAGTCATGTTGCTGAAAAAAATATTCCGGTTTACCTGTTTTTCATAGTACATACCAGGAACATGCCCGACTATAAAACCATCGATAAATCGATAAAAGAGGCCTTGAACAGACTTGCCGGCCTTATATAAAGCGGAATATCTTATAAATATTCCGTTACCGGTTAAACTGTCAATTTTTTATTACTTTTACCGCTTAAACAAATATATGCAGATATGAAAAAACGTACGGGTTTGGCTGTTACTGTTGCCGTAATACTTTTAGCAGCATTAACGACAGGATTTCTGACAAGCCAGGAATCGAAAGATTTCAGGCTTGCAAAAAACCTTGATATCTTTTTTTCCCTCATCAGGGAAGTAAACACATTTTATGTTGACGAAATTAATCCCGAAAAGATAATAAAAACCGGAATCGACAACATGCTTAAAACCCTCGATCCATATACGGTATATTATCCCGAATCGAACGTTGACGAACTGTCGTTTATGACCTCGGGGAAATATGGTGGCATAGGTTCTCTCGTAAGAAATAACGGCAATTATGCAGTTGTTGGCGAAGTTTACAAAGGATTCCCCGCCGACAAGGCCGGAATAAAAGCCGGCGACATTCTTAAAGCAGTTGACGGAGAATCATTGAAAGGATATTCAACCGAAAAAGTGAGCGAAAAACTGAAAGGAAATCCCGGCTCGGAAATTACAATAACCGTTGAAAGAAACAGCAATGAAATTGACTTTAAACTGAAAAGAGAAAGAATTGCCATTAACCCGGTGCCATATTATGGAATGCTCGACGCGAAAACCGGCTACATACGGTTTTCAAACTTCACGCAGAACTGCATTGACGAAGTAAAAACCGCCATGGCTGCCCTGAAAGGCAAAAACGCACAGCAGATTATACTCGACCTCCGTGGCAACCCCGGCGGCCTGCTTACCGAAGCCGTAAACATTGTCAACCTCTTTGTAGGGCCCGGCAATGAAGTCGTTTCAACAAAGGGAAAAGTAAGCCGGTTCGACGAAAGCTTTAAAACCGAAAAACCGGCCGTTGACGAAACAATCCCCCTGGCAGTGCTCATTAACAGCAGTTCGGCCTCGGCATCCGAAATAGTAGCCGGAGCGCTCCAGGACCTCGACAGAGGCATAATAATAGGGCAGCGTTCGTTTGGCAAGGGGCTGGTTCAGGTAACACGCCCCCTCAGCTACAACACGCAACTGAAAGTAACAGCCGCCAAATACTACATACCCTCGGGAAGATGCATACAGGCAAGAGACTTTTCGCATCCCAACGCAGACGGCAGTACAGGCATTATACCCGACTCGCTGATGAAAGAATTTAAAACACGGAACGGCAGAACAGTAAAAGATGGCGGAGGAATTGCCCCCGATATTGAAATAAAGCCCGAAACACTGAGCCAGATTGCCACAGAACTGTATCTCGGAAGTTATATCTTCGACTTTGCCACCCAATACTACTGGGCGAATCCCGGCATAACCACTCCGGAAATGTTCAGCTTTTCAGACAACGATTATAACGACTTCCGCAGCTTTCTGGAGAAAAGAAACTTCAGCTACACAACCCTTACCGAAGACTCTTTTAACGAAATGATTAACGTTGCCAAAAAAGAAAAATACTACGATCGGCACAAGGCAACATTCGAAGCTCTGGAAAAAGAACTGTCGCACAGTCTCGACAAAGACCTTGAGCTGTACCGTATCGAAATTTCCGAACTGATAGAAGATGAAATCGTGAGGCGTTATTTTTACGACGCCGGAGCAATAGCCCACTCAATACACGACGACATACAGATTAAAAAAGCCGTAGAAACACTCAACAGCCGCGAAACGTACGAAGCAATACTCAAGAATGGTTCCATGTCGTCGGTTACTGTTTACGAAACTGCCGAAGCGCCTGCAAAGGTTAAAAAAACCGTAAACCGCAGAAAACAGGCAGGAAGTTAACGTCTATTCCTTAATGATTTCAATACTATTTATGAAAAAATATTTTGTTATAATCGTTGTTTTGTTTTGCAGTCAAATTAATGCGCAAACTTTAACTGGCTTGGTGTACGACAGAGCAACGAAGCAACCTGTCGCCGATGTGTATGTTTATCTTGACGGAACATCAATGTTTAATATTACAGGAAATTCAGGAAGGTTTACATTGAGTGCTAAACAAATGATCAATACAAAATTAGTATTAAGTCATTTGGCATATCAAACACTCATTATTGAAAACCCGTTCATGCTTCTTCCCGATACAATTTATCTGGAAACTCGCTTGAATAAATTGAACGAAATAACCATACAGGCCGATCCTTTTTCCCGTCGACAAAAATTGGCAGCATTCAGGCAACAGTTTCTGGGTACAACACAAGCCGGGAAATCATGCGATATATTGAACGAAGACGATATACAGGTATGGTTTAACTCAGCAACAAAAACTCTTTTTGCATCTTCCGAGCGTCCCATTGAAGTAATAAATGAATATTTGGGTTACAGAATATTGTTTACACTGGTTGATTTTAAGGCTGAATATGCCGGTAGCACGTTGAATGCTAACAGAATTAATCTGATTTATTATGCAGGAACGACATCGTTTACCGACTTAGAGCCCGATGATATAAAAATAAAACAACGCAGATATAATGTTTATGAAGTATCATCCAGGAATTTTTTCAAGAGCCTTGCATACGATCCGTTGTTTGGCTCCGATTCATTGAGCACACCCACCTTCAGAATTTATAAAGATGGCTCCCTGATTGATATATGTTCGCATTTCACAATAAAAGATACACTTTCGTTAAAAACACTTCATATATACGACACCGTTTCTGAAAAAATAAACCCAGATAATCCTCTGTTAAGAATCACCGTTTCGAATCGCGATAACGAGAATCCGGCTGCCCTGTATTATTCGAGAATTAATTTTTTTACAAATATGTTATTAGTTGACCGATATGGAAATATTGACCAAATAGATAAAGTGATTTTTTCTGGACAAATGGGGCTTTCGCGAGTTGGTGATATGTTGCCGGTAGAGTATGAGCCGTAAAACGGCAGCCTCGCTTCGTTCGCTCATATTTTTTATTACATCCCTATAAATTTTTTTTTAGTTTTTCAGCAGTTACCAGGAAAATAGCATATTTTAATCTATGTGATAAAAAAACATGAAAACTTTTTTTGTTTTCAAAGTTTCGTGTATATCTTTGTCCCGACAATTTTCAGGCAGAAAAAGAAAATAATGAAAGAGCGTATTATCGAAGAAGCTTCTAAACTGTTTGGGCGAACAGGCATCAAAAGTACCACGATGGACGATATTGCCCGTCATCTGGGCATCTCGAAACGTACCATTTACGAGAATTTCAAAGACAAGGAAGCTCTGCTGACGGCATGTATCAACAGTTTGCATGTTGAAAACATGTCGTTCTGCGAAAAAATTTTCCTGAAAGCAGGGAATGTGGCAGAAGCCATTCTGGTGTTGCTTCAGAAAGGCTCGGAACAGGCCTCGCAATGGCAGTTCAACATGCTGAACGATATACGGAAATATTATCCGCAGGTGTATAAGAACAGTCTTCTCGGCGTTCGTGCCGACAAGCAGAAGAAGATGGAAGAACTTGTTCAGCGGGGAATGGACGAAGGTGTTTTTCGCGACAGTCTTAACCCGCAAATCATTGCCTATTTCTTTTGCAGTCATGACGAGATTGCTACACTGAACAACAAAGGCATGGATAAATTTTCAATAACCGAAA
>JAITVX010000146.1 GCA_031285575.1 Bacteroidales bacterium | reverse complement strand
TGGGAATATTCACATTAAGGCATATCCCCTGCGGCAGCGGGTTGTTCAACAGCGCCTGCATTACCGTGCGTATATACGTTTTACAGGCCGAAAAGTCGGCTGCCGGCGAAAAGTTGCCCAGTGAAAACCCCACAGATGTTATACCGTTAAGGCATCCTTCAATAGCGGCCGCCATTGTGCCCGAATACAATATGCTTGCCGACGAGTTTGAGCCGTGGTTTATGCCCGAAACAACCCAGTCGGGGCGGCGGTCAAGCAGCTGTCCGAGCGCTATCTTTACGCAGTCGGCGGGCGTTCCGTTGCAAACGTACATGGCATGTTTTTCGTTTTCTTCAAGAAGCCTTACGCGCAAAGGCGTTTTAACCGTAAGGGCCTGCGACATCCCCGACATGCTTTCGGCCGACGATATAAGCACCACCTTCCCAAATTCTTCCATAACTTCCAGCAGTGTTTTTAAACCGCCGGCATACAGTCCGTCGTCGTTGGTAAGCAGAATAAGCCGGTCTTCATGTTTAAGTGTCATAAGTAAAATTTTAAACCGCGCAAATATAAACAAAACAAGCAAATGATTTAAAAAACAGTTCGTATATAAAACAGTATTAAAATTATATCGTAATATTGCGAATATTATACATGTTTTGTTTATTCGCATTAATATTAAACCAATTTACAACTGAAATGAAAAAACTGATATTTTTACTTATAGCATCATGTATGCTTGCATGCTGCAACAAAGATAACGACCCCGTAACACCGGTACTTACACCCGAACAGGAGTTTCGCCGTCAAGACAGCCTTGTGCTTGTAGCCCTTTTCGACGCCACCAACGACGAAGTTGGCTGGACAAACAAAACAGGCTGGAAAACCTCAAAGCTCGAGAATTGGTACGGCATAACGATTAAAAACAACCGTGTGGTTGGAATTAACATAGGAGGTAATCAGCTAACCGGTAGCATCCCCCCTGAAATTGGTAATTTAACACAGTTGGAAATATTACACTTGTTAGGCAACAAACTGTCGGGCGATATTCCTGCCGAGATAGGCAAATTAACCCAGCTAGAGAGCTTGATTTTAAGCGGCAACAGTTTTACCGGCGGTATTCCTGTCGAAATAGGCAATTTAACACAGTTGGAGCGATTAGACTTAGCTTTCAACCAGTTGTCAGGTGATATTCCTGCCGAAATTGGTAATTTAAGTGGACTTACACGTTTGGAATTGTCCACCAATCAGTTGTCGGGCAGTATCCCTGCTGAAATAGGCAAGTTAAGCAAGTTGCAGGCTCTTATCTTAGCTGAGAACATGTTGAACGGCAGCATTCCTGCTGAAATTGGTAACTTAAACCAACTTAGTATTTTACAATTGGCCAGTAACCAGTTGACCGGCAGTATCCCTGCCGAAATTGGCAATTTAAGCCAGTTGGAAGCATTATACCTGTCCGATAATCAGTTGAATGGAACAGTTCCCGATGCCATACTCAATAATGCTAAGGAAAATCTTCACTACCTTCATATTTGTCCGCAACAAGGAGCAGGCTTTAGTAACTATAGATGTCCATGAAATGTATTATGAATGAAGAATTATTATAAATTATAAAATATGAAAAAATACTTATTTATCGTAACATTAGTTTGCATAATGTTTGCAAGCTGCAAAAAAGATGACGAACTGAGTTTTAGCGACAGCGAACTTAACGTTGATTATTCTGCCACAACAAAAGAAGTAAAAATAACAGCCGGTACAAACTGGACTGTAAAGACCGAAGCAGACTGGATAACGCTCACCCCTTCGGAAGGCAGTGGAAACGCCACGCTTAAAATCGACATAAGTGAAAATTTTGACGACTTTGAACGCTATGTGGATGTTATCCTCAGCCAGGTTGGCGGCGAAGGACTTAGCGCTACCTTAAAGGTAAGGCAGCAACCGGCTTCGCATGAACGGCAGCTTCATCATCGCAGGCAGGACAGCCTTGCGCTGGTAGCTCTTTACAATGCAACAAATGGTGATGGATGGAAAAACAAAACCGGATGGAAAACCGACAGGCTTGAAGGGTGGTACGGTTTAGAGATTCGGGATAACAGGGTGGTTATGGTAAGTTTGGAGAACCTTCTGACAGGTAATATTCCACCGGAAATTGGTAAATTAAGCAACTTAAGGTTTTTATGGCTGTCGGGCAATCAACTGTCAGGCAATATACCATCAGAAATAGGTAATTTAAGCAAGCTGCAAAGTTTGATATTAGATGGAAACATGTTGACAGGCAGCATTCCTGCTGAAATTGGCAGACTGAATCATTTGGAACTATTATCATTAAGTAACAACCAGCTATCAGGCAGTATCCCCGCAGAAATAGGCAACTTAACCCGGTTGGGAAATTTATACCTGAATAACAATCAACTTACAGGAGAGGTGCCTGAAGCGGTTATTAACATGATATCGGCATATGATTATTTAAGCATCTGCCCACAGAACGGTGCAGGCTTCAGCAACTACAGCTGCCAGTAAACAAACTCTTTAATGAAATTCTTTTTCCTGACAATACTGATTATCCTGCCTTTGCCCGAAAGCCCCGGGCAGGCTCACGGCGGCAGTTCAATAGTAGCCATCGATACCGTCAGGATGGTTTTTGTGGGCGACGTTATGGGGCACAGCGTACAGACAAACGGCGCATGGCGCGACGGTGGCGACAGCTGTTACAATTACATGCCGGCGTTTCAGTGGATAAAAGACTACATTGCCTCGGCCGATATTGCGGTAGCCAACCTCGAGGTAACGCTTGCCGGCGAGCCATATACCGGTTATCCGAGGTTTTCATCGCCGCTTTCGCTGGCTACGGCTCTTAAAAACACCGGTTTCGATGTGCTTACAACAGCCAACAATCATACGCTCGACCGCGGGAAAACAGGGCTGGAACGCACCATCGACATCCTCGACAGCATAGGCATGCCGCACACCGGGTCGTTTAAGGACATGGCAGCGCGCGACACCTCCTGTCCGTTGATAATCAGAAAAAACAACTTCATAATAGCGCTGCTCAACTATACATACGGCACCAATGGTTTGGCCGCCGAACAGCCCAATGTTGTAAACTATATCGACACAGTGCAGATTGCCGCCGATATGGCAACAGCCCAAAACATGGATGCCGATTACATTATAACCTGCATTCACTGGGGCGACGAATACAGCACTGCAGAAAACACCGTTCAGCACCGTCTGGCGGCTTTTCTTGCAAGCCATGGCAGCAACCTTGTTGTCGGAACCCATCCGCACGTTGTGCAGCCGGTTGCACGGATTGCCGTTAATGCCGGTGATACTGTTGCGGTGGCATATTCGCTTGGAAATTTCGTGTCGAACCAGCGCGAACGATACCGCAACGGCGGCATTGCAATGGAGGTAACGCTTACCAAAACAGGCCATGCCACCAACGTGCTGTCGCTGAACTACGAGCCTCTGTGGGTATTGCGGCACAATACGCCCGCGGGATACGTGTTCAGGATTATACCCGTAAACGATTTCATTGCCCGCCCCGAACGCTATCCGCAGGTTAACGGAAACGATAAAAACAGCATCATGCAGTTTTACACCGACACAAAAACCATTACCGGAATGTAAACAAACCGGCGGCAGGGCAAGGGAGGGGGGCTGTCAGTCGCAGGACGAATCGATAAAGTCATGAAACGGCTTTATTTCCCTGAAAACATCGAGCACGTAGTGCATGTAACCGGGCTCTGTAATACGGCTGTCGGGAACGTGTATGTCAACATAATAGTCCTTGAATTTAAGCAGTTCTATATGCTTGTGCGCGGGGTCGAACCCCTTGGGCGCTTTCTTCAGGCGGCTACCCTCTATTTTGCTGAAATACTTCCTGAAGCCTGAGCTGTTAATAATTTCGAGCAACTCTTCGGGCTGCTCGCTTATCCTCATCCTTATTGCGGCGAGCATGTCGGGCGGCGGCATGTATGCACCACCTGAAATGAAACTTTTACCCGGCTCAACGTGAATATAGTACCCCGGATGACGTGTAAAGTTCTTCCTTCCGCCTTTCATGATAAGCGCACCGAAGTTTGTTTTATACGGCGTTTTGTCGTTTGAAAACCTAATATCCCTGTTTATGCGGTAAATACAGCTTTTTGCCTCAAGCCCCTTCAATACAGGCTCAAATTCAACCGTGCCATCTATCAGCTCCTGAACAAACACCTCAAAACTGCGCCTTGCATCGGCATACCACGAACGGTTACCGTCAAACCACTCCTTGCTGTTGTTAGCAGCAAGGCTGCCAAGGAACTCCATAACGCTTTTATCTATTTTCGACATAATTACAGTATTTATTTATATTAACATGAACGTCAAAACATTTCTTCAGCACCCGGCCTGTCATGGTATCACAGCCGAAATCATTGGCCCCCACTGCCCGGCCCTGCCCTTGCTGTTTTCGTAGCGCAGACAGAAGCACGCATTTTTGCGCGAGTCCTTACTGTCGAATATGAACATCTTATTCTTGCGGCGTATGAATACGCTGTTGTTCAGCATACTTACATCATCAGGCAGCGGAACATCAAAAGGAAAAACCCCGTATGCAATTTTTACGCCATAGTTTGCACGTTTGTCGTATGGCGAGCCCTCAACGTGCACAATACGAAGTTTAAGAGCGCCTTTGTTAATATATTTTACAGCTGCAGTAACCAGCCCTGCAGGGTCGCCCACAGGAGTAGGAATCAAATCGCGCATTGCAAGCCCAAGCTGCCCTCTGTCAACAGGATTTACATTCGGGTTTTTTGCAATGA
>JAITVX010000126.1 GCA_031285575.1 Bacteroidales bacterium | reverse complement strand
TTAGTTTGCTTCGTTTTGCTTCATCCCGAATGGGTAACGGATAATAAACGGATTGTTTGCCGTATCCTGCCGAAACCGGCATTTTCGTTACCCGCCAACCGGAGACAACGGAAGACAACTAAAACTGGTTATCAGTTTTTTACCAGTTTTTTCTTCTCCCTGCGCTTTCGACTTCATGTGTTTCCAGCACCTCAAAATAAGATTTAGCCTAAAAAGGGCTTTATGATGATTATTCTGCAGCAGCTGATGAAGCTGTGCGAACAGTTGAACAGGCAGAACAGCAAATGGAGCAGATTAGTCCGGCTTCATGAAAGAGAAAACTTCGAGAAGCTGCAATCCATCCCTAGCATTGGTAAAAAGACCGCCATTACGCTGATTGCACTTACACAAAACATGCAAAATTTTGATTCTGCCAGACAGCCAGACGCTTATTTTGGCCTGTGCCCACGTATTTATCAATCCGTAACAAGCGTGAACTTAAAAGCGAAGATTTGTAAAATGGACATGTCGATGGTCAGAAAGTTGCTGTATATGTGTTCGCTGTCGGCAAAAAAATCGAACAGGGCATGCAGGGAGCTCTACGACAGATTAACAGCAAAAGGAAAACAGAGAAAACTCGCCCTGATTGTGGTGGCTAACAAACTGTGTTCGCAATTATCAAAAACAAAACTGAATACAATGAAAATTTCTTGTCAAAAAAAAATTGCATGCTAACACAGTTATTTGCGAACGTAAAGCCTGAAGCAATCCATTGGTATGCTTTTTTGAGATTGCTTCACTGCGTTACCAATGACATAATTGCGTAAATTATTGATTTTAAGCAAATATGTCATATCCGCATTATGCCCCAAAACTTTGGGGTGAACTCTCGCAATGACAACAACGGTTAAACGTATGTTGAAATTTTTGGCTGACATGGTAATTGCCGGAATAACAGGAATATTCCTTTTTTACAACACAGATGACAAGTTGAACGTACGTCAATTTTTATCCGTCTGTGGAGGGTTCAATGAATTTTATGTAAATTTGCACCAGAAATAAATACGGTATTCTATTTTTGGATATGTTTAATGACAGTCAATAAATTATTTACGCATGAAACCATCGCATATTGAGCATATAGGCATTGCCGTCAGAAATCTTGACTCTGCCATAGAGTTGTATGAAAAGCTTTTAGGGTTGAAGTGTTATAAAACAGAAGAAGTTGCAGACCAAAAGGTACGTACAGCATTTTTTTTAGCAGGACAGACCAAGATTGAACTATTAGAGTCAACAGATCCCGATGGTCCGATAGGGAAATTTGTTGAGAAAAAGGGCGAAGGACTGCATCATATTGCATTTGCAGTTGACAATATTGAAGAAAAACTGGCTAAAGCAGAACGTGCAGGCATAGCATTGATTGACCAAAAGCATAGAAAAGGCGCCGATGGACTCAATATAGCGTTTATCCATCCGAAGTCTGCCGCCGGTGTTCTGGTTGAGGTGTGCGCGAAACAGGATAATACCTGTGAGATATAATTAAAGAGACATGGAAATCGACAAACTCAAACTCATCAACATGACCAGCAACCGCCATTTCCAGTTCGGCTCCGAATTTAACACACTTGTAACCGGCGGTAAACTGCTGAAAACACCAACGGTTTTTGTTTACCCACAAAACCCCATGCTTGTGGAAAGACCTCAAGAGTGAGTGATTCACTAGCAGGCGGTGGAGGTCAAGACTTCAGCACACGGTTCGTATCAGTATCCCAGTGTTCTTTTGTAAATATCTATTACGTGCCGTGCCGAGTTTTCCCATTTAAGCCTTATCACCTCTTCCTTGCCGTTCTTTATAATCGTGCGGGCAAGGTTGGGATAGTTTAGTATGCCGTATATGGCGTTGGCCATGGCGTCGATGTCCCAAAAGTCGGTTTTGACGGCGTTGGTGAGTATTTCGGCAACTCCTGACTGCTTGCTTATGATTACCGGTACGTTAGACTGCATTGCTTCAAGCGGCGATATGCCAAACGGTTCGGATACCGACGGCATTATGTAAACGTCGCTCATTTCGAGCATGGTGAACACATCGTGCCCTTTCAGGAAGCCGGTAAAGTGGAAACGGTCGGTTATTCTCAGTGCGGCGGCGCGCTTCATCATGCGTTCCATCATGTCGCCCGAGCCAGCCATAACGAACCTTACGTTGTCCATTACTTTAAGCACCTTGTTGGCGGCTTCAATAAAGTATTCGGGGCCTTTCTGCATGGTAATACGTCCGAGGAACGTTACTACCTTTTCGTCGAAACCCTTGCTTACGGGCTTTCCGTCTTCATGCGCCACTGGCTCAACAGCGTTATATACCGTTTCAACCTTATCGGGGCTGATGCCGTATCTGCCTATCACAATGTCGCGGGTAAGGTTGCTTACCGTAATAATTTTCTGTGCGGCATCCATTCCCTGTTTTTCGATGTTATATACCTGCGGGTTTACGTTGCCTCCGCTACGGTCGAAGTCGGTGGCATGAACGTGGATAACAAGCGGTTTGCCCGAAGCCTCCATTGCCGCTATTCCGGCAGGATAGGCCAGCCAGTCGTGGGCATGTATAATGTCAAAACTGTTCTCCGAAGCTATTACGGAGGCTACTACGGCATATTTCTGTATCTCGTCCATCAGGCTGTTGCCATACTTACCCGAAAAATCGACCATGCCCCTGCTGTCGGCCTGCACCATAAGCCTGTATCCTGCCACTTCCGAGCGTGTAATGCGCCAGAAGTCTTCGGGGTCGGTATATGGCACAATGGTCGATTCTACCTCTATCTTTTCTATGGGCGTCAGCACTCCCTTGTAGTATATTTTTTTGAATGCCACCGGCACCCTGTTGGCTCCTATCAGCTGCACAACGCTGTTGTCTTCATCGCCCCAAGCCTTGGGTACTACAAATATTACCTCAATGTTGCCGCAGGCGGCCATGCCCTTTGTGAGCCCGTAGCTGGCCGTGCCAAGTCCTCCCGATATATGCGGTGGGAACTCCCACCCGAACATTAATACGCGCATGTTTTAACAGGTTATTTGTCATTAAATTCGGTTTCAAGCATATCTATTATCCGCAGCACTTCGCCTACACTCCATGCCTGCGATATGGCGCCGCGCGGTGCATGTGGCGGGTCGCCGTCGTATATCTCGGATATCGAGCTTACTCCTGCCTCGCCCATCACTTCTTCGAGGCCGTAAATAAGCTTGTGTACCTTTGCCACTCCCTGCCGGCCATATACTTTCAGCCATCCTTCGCAGAAGGGCCCCAGCAGCCACGGCCACACTGTGCCCTGGTGGTAGGCCCTGTCGCGTTCTTCCTGGCCGCCACGGTATATTCCCCTGTAGTGTTCGTTGCTTGGCGAAAGAGTGCGCAGCCCGCGCGGGGTAACAAGGTTGCGGTCAATAACGTCGAGCGTTTTCTTCATCTGCTCCCTGTCGGGCATGGTGTGGGGTAACGACACGGCTATTGCCATGTTGGGCCTTATATACATGTTGCGTCCTTCTTCGCTGTTCACATAGTCGGCCAGGTAGCCGGCTTTTTCATCCCAGAAGGTTTCTATGAAAGACGCCCTTATGAGTTCGGGCAGAGAGGCAAAATCTGCCATAAACTGCCTGTCGCCTGCCTTTTCTGCCATTTCGAGGGCAAAGCATACGGCGTTATACCACAGTGCATTTATTTCTACCTGATATCCGTTGCGCGGTGTTACCGGCATGCCATTCACTACGGCGTCCATCCACGTAAGGGATTTGCCCGGGGCGCCGGCATGTATGAGGCCGTTGCCGTGCATCCTTATGTTGAAGCCTGTGCCGTTGCGGTAGGCATACAGTACAGATTTGGCTGCTTCGCCATAGCATTCCCAGCAGTCGGTGCTGCGGGCGGCATAGTGCTGAAGGGCGCGGAAGAACCACAGCGGTGCATCGACCGAGTTGAAGGCTGGGTTGTCGTCGCTACCCATGTTGGGGAACAGTCCGTTTTTCATCTTGGCCGTCTGCGTATCGAGCACTTCGGTATAAAGCGCCTGCTTGGGTCGGGCAAGAGCTATGCCGGGGAGCGAAATGAAGGTGTCCCGTCCCCAGGCGCCAAACCAGGGGAAGCCCGCTATGAGCGCTGTTTTGCCGTTGCGTTTCTCTACAAACTGCTGTGCGGCGTTGCGCAGGCAGTTTACGAAACTGTTGCGCGGTGTCTTGGCCGAAACGGTGCGGGTAAACTTCTGCTTCAGCCCTGCGGTTTTCTCTTCTTCTGTTGAAGCCGAGAATATTATTACGTCGTCGGCACGGGCTTCCATCTCGAAGAAGCCGGGGGTAAAGAGGTCTTCCGAGCAGTCATAGCCGCGTTTCTGTTCTTCCAAGTATTCAACACCGAAGTACCAGTCGGGCGCCTGTATAAATTCAACTTTCGATGAGAACTGCATGTGAAGCCACGGGAAGCCTTTGTAGAGCTGTGCCTTTACGCCGTTTTCGATATGTTC
>JAITVX010000226.1 GCA_031285575.1 Bacteroidales bacterium | reverse complement strand
TTTATGTTAACACACCCTAAGAAAACGGTGTTTCACAAACTGGTAACCATAATGTTCGAAATTCCTGTGGTTACAAGAAAACAGCTTGCCACTAGAACTTAAATGGGCTTTTCAAAATAGTAAATTATATACAGTATTTCCCGCAATGTTATGCGAACGTTTTCTTTTGTAATCCGTTATAAAAATCGTTTAATTTAATTTTCCAACTGTTATTTTAAGAGTATGGCATTTGTAAAAAAATACATTTTTTTAATACAAAATCATAAGTTTTGTGCTATTGTCCTGAAATATTTTTATAAATTCGCTGCGTTTTTTATTTTTAATTATTATTAACCGTTTTATGAAAAAACATAATTTTTATGCTGGGCCTTCAATACTTCCGCAATATACAATAGATAAATCCATTGAGGGAATAAGAGAATTTGCCGGCTCAGGGCTTTCAATTCTTGAAATATCGCACAGAAGTAAGGAGTTTGTCGGCTGTATGAACGATACCGTTAAACTTTTTAAAGAACTTCTCGACATACCTTCGGGCTATCAGGTCCTTTTTCTTGGCGGCGGTGCCAGCATGCAGTTCTGTATGGTTCCTATGAACCTGATGGAAAAAAAGGCTGCGTACTTGAACACCGGCGAATGGGCAAGCAAAGCACTGAAAGAAGCAAAACTTTTCGGAGAAGTGGTTGAAGTAGCTTCATCGAAAGACAAACTGTTCAACTACATACCCAAAAACTATGAAATTCCGGCAGATGCTGATTATTTCCATATTACCTCAAACAATACAATCTACGGTACTGAAATCAGAAAAGATTTGGATGTTAAAGTTCCGATGGTTGCCGATATGTCGTCGGATATTTTCAGTCGCCCTGTCGATGTATCTAAATACGCTATAATTTATGGAGGAGCACAGAAAAACCTTGCTCCAGCCGGCCTGGCTTTTGCAGTTGTAAAAGAAGATGTTCTGGGAAAGGTAACCCGTCCACTACCTTCTATGCTTGATTACAGAGTGCATATCAAAGGGGAGTCGATGTTTAATACCCCGCCTGTGTTTGCTGTTTTTGCAGCTCAGCAGACACTTAACTGGATAAAAAGCATTGGCGGCGTAAAAGTTGTTGAAAAGAAAAATATTGAGAAAGCAGCCGTGCTGTATGATGAAATTGACAGGAACAAACTCTTCAGGCCTACAGTCATCGATCCCGGCGACAGATCGATTATGAATATTTGCTGGGTAATGGCTGATAACTATAAGGAGTTAGAGAAACCTTTCTCCGATTTTGCAAAATCAAAAGGAATGCTTGGAATAGAAGGACACAGGAGCGTGGGTGGATTTAGGGCATCAACCTATAATGCACTACCAATAGAGAGCGTTGATGCTCTTGTAGCCGCCATGAAAGAGTTTGAAGCAAAAAATTAGACTTTGACGATTATTTATTGAATGATGACAATTACCGGGAGCATCTCCATTCTGAGATTGGATTTCAGACAATTTCAGTCAGGTAACTATTGCTGTCGGCAACCACAAACTATAAAAATCCGAAAAATGTCAAGGTCAAGGTATTGCGCAGTTGCAATTTGAGCGTTGATAAAAATCTGCAGCCACTGATATACGTTTCTTTGACATATTTTTTGCAAAGGAACAAATTTTGATCTTATATATATAAATATATATAAGGATTTATATAACTTTATTTTCCATGGGACGAGTCAATACACCAAATTTTAACAACATAGGAGCACTATTTTTAAGTAACTGTTAGAAAATTTCAAAAAGATATCTTATATAGTAAAAAAGATTGGACTATTACTTGTAATTTTGAGATTACTAGGTCATAAAAATTACAATGAATAAAATTTACCCAATCGATTTGAGTGATATCCGGTGGCAGTTTATAGAAAAGATTCTGAATGACAAAAAAACGCTCGCATACTTTGCGAGAAATTTGGAATTCGATTCTTTATTTAGTTAAAATAGGTTGTCGGTGGCGTATTGTTGCCCAATGATTTTCCTCATAGGTTTCACCTATTTCTTCAAGTGCAATCAAATCAAAATAATCAAATAATTCGGAGCCAAGAACATACTTGACTAAACTTAATAACAGGGGATTCTTAAACATACCTTTTTTAGGCAAAGATAAAACTATTTTTTTATGCGTGAAAAACACAGGGTTTTACGGGTGAGCCTAAACAACCACACCAATGTAAACTTTCACAACTTACACTGGTGTGGTTGTTTATTCTAAGTATTGCGTTATTTTACCTTTTCAACAATAGCTTTAAATGCTTCGGGATTATTCATGGCGAGATCGGCAAGGGTTTTGCGATTTAATGCAATGCCCTGTTTTTCCAACTGGCCAATAAATACCGAATAACTCATATCATACTGACGGACGCCGGCGTTTATCCTTTGAATCCATAAGGCCCTGAAATGGCCTTTTTTCTTTTTTCTGTCGCGGTATGCATACCCTAATCCTTTGTCGAGGGTATTTTTTGCAACTGTAATTACGTTTCTTCTTGAACCGAAATTACCTTTCGTTTGTTTGAGGACTTTTTTCCTTCTAGCCCTCGATGCTACTGAATTTACTGATCTTGGCATAATTCAATTTTTTGAAAGTCAGCGCCCTTTTTCATGAGGAACTTAAAGCTGAACATTCTGTTAATACTTAATTTTTTAAAAATCAAACGCAAAGCAATTATCTCATTGCAAGCAATCTTTTTACATTTTTTATATCGGTTTTAGCAACCTCTCCGTAATTGCCGAGGTGCCTTTTGCGTTTGGTCGATTTTTTCGTAAGTATGTGCCTCTTATAGGCATGCTTACGTTTGATTTTTCCTGTTCCGGTTAAAGAAAACCTTTTCTTTGCTCCGGGATTTGTTTTCATTTTTGGCATTGTCGTCTGAAAAATATATTAAAAATTTATTTCTTTTTCTTTGGTGAAAACGATACAATCATCCGTTTTCCTTCAAGCTTGGGCAACTGGTCGGGTTTTCCAAATTCTTCCAAATCGTTGGCAAAACGAAGCAAAAGAACCTCTCCCTTCTCCTTGAACAAAATCGACCTTCCTTTAAAGAAAACGTATGATTTTACTTTTGCGCCTTCTTCCAGAAACTTGATTGCATGTTTAAGCTTAAAATTATAATCATGGTCATCAGTATTTGGCCCGAAACGGATTTCCTTCACTACAACCTTTGTGGATTTTGCTTTAGTCTCTTTCTGCTTCTTTTTTTGTTGATACAGAAATTTTTGATAATCGACAATCCTGCACACAGGTGGCTCGGCTGACGGTGATATTTCCACAAGATCCAACTCCATGCTGTCGGCAAGGCGTAAGGCATCCTGAAGTCCCATCACTGTGGGTTCAATATTTTCCCCCACTACTCTGACCACCCTGGCTGTGATCTTCTGGTTGATTTTGTGAGCCGGCTGGATAATCTTTGCCGGGCTTCGCCTGACTGGTAAAGCTATAACTGTTTCCTCCTAATTTTGTTAATACTACGCCTTAACGGCTATTTCCTTATTCATTTCTTCGTGAATAAATTTCACAAATTCTTCAATTTTCATTGTTCCCTTATCTCCTTCGCCCTGCTTTCTTATGGAGACCATCCCTGTTTCCGCCTCTTTTTCGCCTATCACAAGAAGGTAGGGTATCTTCTTTAATTCGTTATCTCTTATCTTTTTACCTATCTTTTCACTTCTTTCGTCAAGAAGTGCGCAAATATCGGAATTATTTAGAATTTCCAAAACTTTTTCTGCATAATCATTGTATTTTTCACTTATGGGAAGGATTACTGCCTTTTCAGGAGCAAGCCAAAGTGGAAATTTTCCTGCCGAGTTTTCGATAAGTACGGCTACAAATCTTTCCATCGACCCGAAAATGGTGCGATGAATCATTACTGGTCTGTGTTTCTGGTTATCGCTGCCATTATATTCAAGGTCGAACCTTTCGGGAAGATTATAGTCAACCTGTATTGTTCCAAGTTGCCACTTCCTGCCTATGGCGTCTTTTATCATGAAATCAAGTTTCGGCCCGTAAAATGCAGCTTCGCCATACGCTACAACGGTATTTAGGTCTTTTTCCGCAGCGGCTTCAATAATATCGCGTTCAGCTCTTTCCCAGTTTTCTTCTGAACCGATATATTTTTGCCTGTCTTTTTTGTCACGAAGCGATATTTGGGCTGTATATTCTTTAAAGTTGAGTATGCGCAAGACGTACAGTATCAGGTCTATGATGCTTTTAAATTCTTCGCGCAGCTGGTCGTGGCGGCAGAAAATATGGGCATCGTCCTGGGTAAAGCTCCTTACTCTTGTAAGTCCGTGAAGTTCGCCGCTTTGTTCGTATCTGTAAACGGTACCGAATTCTGCCATTCTCAGCGGCAGGTCCTTGTATGAATGAGGAACGGCGTTGTATATTTCGCAGTGGTGCGGACAGTTCATAGGCTTCAGCATAAACTGTTCGCCTTCCTGAGGCGTCGAGATAGGCTGAAACGAATCGGCTCCGTATTTTTCAAAATGCCCCGATGTTTTATACAGGTTTACATTACCGATATGCGGCGTAGTTACAATCCTGTAGCCTCTTTTTTTCAAAACCGACGTAAGGAATGTGATTAGGTTTTGCCTTATATCCGAGCCTTTTGGCATCCACAGGGGCAATCCCATACCTACTTTTGGCGAGAAGGTAAACAGTTCAAGTTCTTTTCCTATTTTCCTGTGGTCTCTTTTTTTGGCTTCTTCAAGGAGAACAAGGTATTCATCGAGCATTTTCTGTTTTGGGAATGATATGCCGTAAATTCTTGTGAGCATCTTGCGTTTCTCGTTTCCCCTCCAGTAAGCTCCAGCTACACTAAGAAGTTTTACTGCCTTGAGTGGTTCTGTTGAAGGAAGATGAGGGCCTCTGCACAAATCGGTAAATCCGCCCTGCTGATATAGGGTGATCGTTCCGTCGGTCAGTTCGCCTATAAGTTCGGTTTTATACTCGTCTCCTTTTTGGGTGAAAAATTTCAAGGCGTCTTCCTTGCATATATCCTGCCTATTATAGTTCATGTTTTTTGATGCCAGTTCCTTCATCCTTTTTTCTACAACCGGCAGGTCTGAGTCTGTAATTATATTTCCCTCTCCAGGATCAACGTCATAGTAGAAGCCATTTTCTATCGCGGGACCTATTCCGAATTTAATGCATGGATAAAGCGTCTCAAGAGCTTCGGCCAGCAGGTGTGCCGACGAGTGCCAGAATGCATGTTTGCCTTCCTGGTCGTCCCATTTATTGAGTTTCAGCGTTGCGTCGGCATTAATAGCTCTGGTTAAATCCCATGTTTCTCCGTTAACGGTGGCAGAATATACCTCTTTTGCAAGCTTTGGGCTTATCTGTTCGGCTATCTGAAGGCCGTTTATTCCATTTTCATAATCTCTTTTGGAGCCGTCGGGAAATGTAATCTGTATCATTCTGATTTTACACTTTAAATTGGAATGCAAAAGTAGCGATATTTTTTATATTCACATATATCCACTAATGAGCTGTCTAAAATTTAAGTTTGAATTTTTCTTAAACATTACCGAAATGAAGGTCAATTGTACCATTGCCTCTACTGTTTCGGAGCAGAATTCATAGTACTGTACTATTATTATGAAATTTTACAACCACGGGGATGACTGTTCTTCAATACATCGAGAGTACAGTGAATTTTTTCAAAGATTCCTCGTGGCTTGAGAATCTCATAGAATTCCTGTCCAAATCTTTCAGTTACCCTGTTTCCCAATTCACCTCGTCTGTATCATGCATCTGCCAGAATTATGGCCAGTTTGGTAAATTGATAGCACGTTAAAAAACCGTGCGGCCAAGAACGAAACCAAGCGCAATGCTGTGAAGGTACTGCGGGCATTTGCTGCATCGTTGGTGTGCTACAACCCGTACATGACCGATGCTTACCGGCTGGGGCTGAACAGGCCTGATACAGTGCCTATCCCGCACCTTCGGCCAACGAGCCGACTGAATACGATGGTTGAACGCACCACCAACTACTTCTATCACAAGGTGCGCGCCCTCAACTCCAAGAGCGGAAAGGCCGCCGATGCGTATGGCGTATGCTTCGTGTGGCAGGTGTGCGGTGAACGCCCAGCGGAAGGCGGCGCCATGAACAGTGGAAAGTTCAGCCGCCGTCTCGAAATTTTCGTCTCCCACGGGGAACCCAACCGCGGTAAAATGGCGTACTACGCCGCCTGCTACGAAAATGCAAAAGGCGAATCGGGGCCGTGGTCGCCGGTCGTGGAAGCATATATTGGGTAACAGCGAATGGATATTCAAAACGTAAGTATTTGATAAATAGTATATTGATAGGTATATTGTAAGGATATAATTTTGCGTCATTAGGCGGTACAGGTTTATTTTACATATATTGAGCGACCGTTCTGTAACAGTAAAATCATAGTTAAAATGAGTAAAAAATTCATTCGATTGACCAAAGAAACATCGAAAAATAAAATCATACAGTAAGCATGCCGCATGCAGGAATTTTATCTGTTTGCGTAAAAAAGGCAGGTTTTAACATAAATTGTGATACCCGGTTGTTTTATCCGGCATTTGCTGCTACGCCTTTTTCAAAGTTATCTGTTGCTTCGCTGTATGCAGCCCACCGTTCCATTTCTTCGCCGAGCTGTTCTTTCAGGCTGCGATACTGTTCAAAGTCGGCCTGCGATGTTTCCGAGTAACTGTTGGGTTCCATAAACGATTTGTCAACGGCGCGTATTTCCGATTCAAGTTTTTCGATAATGGCTTCCGATTCCGAGAGTTTCTTTTTCAGCCGGCGGAGGTTCTTGTCGTATTCCTTTTTTTCAATATATTTCTGTTTGTTTGCCGAAACGCTGCTGTCGTTTTTTACCTGCGAGGTTTTCTCTTTCCGTTCAATGTCGGTGAGGTTTTCAAGTTTTTTCTTCCGAAGAAAGTCGTATATGCCGCCAATGTTTTCTTTTATGCGGTTGTTTTTAAATTCGTATATTTTTTCGGCGAGGCCGTCGAGGAAATCGCGGTCGTGCGATACGACGATAAGCGTTCCGTCGTATCGCACGAGGGCTTTTTTGAGTATTTCCTTCGACCTCATATCGAGGTGGTTTGTAGGTTCGTCGAGCACAAGAAGGTTGAACGGTTCGAGCAGCAGCCGCACAAGGGCGAGCCTTGAACGTTCGCCACCAGAGAGTACTTTTACCTTTTTGTCGATGTCGTCGCCGCGGAACAGAAACGCTCCCAGTATGTCGCGCACTTTTGTTCTCATATCGCCTTTAGCTACTTCTTCAATGGTTTGCAGTATGCTTTTGTTTTCGTCCAGAAGTTCGTCCTGGTTCTGTGCAAAGTATCCGAGCCGCACGTTGTGCCCTGTTTTGAGCAAGCCGGTATGGTCGAGTTCGCCGTTTATTATTTTGGCAAATGTTGTTTTTCCTTCGCCGTTGCGTCCTACGAATGCGGCTTTTTCACCTCGCTGTATCTTAAAGTCGATGCTGTTAAGAACGTTCTGCAGCCCGTAACTTTTTGAAAGGCCTGTGGCTTCAACAACAACGGTTCCCGACCGCGGGGCGGGTGAAAAGCGTATGTTTATTGCGCTTGTGTCTTCATCGTCAATTTCAAGGCGTTCAACTTTTTCGAGCTGTTTTATTCGCGACTGCACCTGGTTGGCCTTGGTGGCCTTATAGCGTAAACGTTCGATAAACTTTTCGGTGTCTTCAATCATTTTCTGCTGGTTGCGGAAGGCAGCCGTTTGCTGTTCCCTGCGTTCCTGCCGCAGAATTACGTATTTCGACCACGAGGCTTTGTAGTCGTAAATTTTGCCAAGCGATATTTCTATTGTGCGGTTGGTAACGTTGTCGAGAAACGCCCTGTCGTGCGAAACGAGCAGCGCGGCGCCCTGGTATGAGGCAAGGAATGTTTCGAGCCACTGTATCGACTCTATGTCGAGGTGGTTTGTAGGTTCGTCGAGCAGAAACAGCGACGGTTTGCGCAGCAGCACCTTGGCAAGTTCTATCCTCATTCGCCAGCCTCCGCTGAGTTCTTTTGTAGCTTTGTAGAAGTCTTTCCTGTCGAAGCCAAGGCCTGTGAGGGTTTTTTCGGCTTCACCCATATAGTTGTTGCCTCCGAGCAGGCGGTAGCGTTCTTCCATAACAGCAAGGTGGTAGCACAGTTTCATGTATTCGGCCGATTCGTAGTCTTCGCGCAGAGCAATGGCGGCGCCGCAGGTTTCAATTTCTTCTGTCAGCCTGTTTATCTCGGCAAATGCGGTAAGCGTTTCGTTGAGGATTGTTGTTGTGTCGCTCACCTTCATTTGCTGCGGAAGATAACCTACTGATACCTCCTTAGGTATATCGACAGCACCCGATGTGGGGCTTTGAAGTCCGGCTATTATCTTGAGCAGCGTCGATTTACCGGCTCCGTTTTTTCCGGCCAGACCGATACGGTCCTGTGGGTTTACAAGAAACGATATTCCGTCGAGCAGGTCGAAACTTCCGAACGATACTGCAATGTTCTGTATAGAAACCATGTGATTGTATAAAAAAACGTGCAAATGTAATAAATTCGGTTGAGAAAGATAGCTCTGACATATCTTGAGATGCCCTTTTGGCTTTACTGCCTGGCATACCCCGGTTTTTTTCAGCAGCGGTTCTATTTGCGGTTAGCAGCCCCGGAGGTTTACATGCATCTGCACCGGCATAATCGGTGTTTATGTTAAAAAAGAATTTTCTATAATATTCAGCCGCTATTTTCTATATTTGCGCACTATGTACAGGCTTTTTCACATACTGCTGTTTGTCTTCATGTTTTCCGGCATGCGGGCACAGGAAGATACGTTGCAACCGGCATCGGAACAGGATTCGACGTTCAAAAAAATGCCGCAGAAAGTACCGCTAAATAATATTGCCATTGTGCGCCGTGAAAGCGCCCTAGCGAAACCGCAGGCCGATACCGCTGCAAACGTGTCCGGCGCCTTAACGGATGATGGCCTGACTGCGGCAGCGGATTCTGCAAACAAGCCGAGGGTATTGGAACAGTGGACGCTGTCGCGCGATTTTATTGCGGAAGAACAGGTGGTGTTCGACACTCTGTTTTCGCTTTCGAACCGTTACCGCGCTGTCGATTTGTATTCGCCTGTAAATGCGCTGCTCGGCAACTACGGGCTTCCTTACTATCCGGTCAATTTCTTCGACAGGATATCCGATTCCGACATGTTTCTGTATTCGGGTCTGTATCATTTAATGCATACTTCCGGAAACACTCTTTTTACGAATGTGCAGATTCCATTTACGGAACTTAAATGGACAATAGCCGGGCAGAAAGATAATTCAGAACAGACGTTCAGGGTGAAACATTCGCAGAACGTGAACAGTAAATTTAATTTCGGGCTTATTTTCGATGTCGTTTTCAGCCTCGGACAATATACGGCGCAGCGCTCGGAAGACAAAACGTTTACTTTTTATACGTCGTACCGTGGCAACAGGTATAAACTTTATCTTTCGGCGGGAATAAACAATCTGTCGGGACAGGAAAACGGCGGGATTGTGGATAAAAATGACCTTGGCATAAGCACCAATATTACCGACCTTAGAAGCATTCCGGTCAGGCTGGGAACAATGAATATGGCAAAGAGTGTTTTGAAGAACAAAAACTTTCTTGCTGTTCAGCGATACACCTTTATGGGTACACAGCTCGGTAAAAATGTTACGTTAGCTGGCAAAACCAGCCCTGTTTCAGGAACGTTTTCGCATATTTTTCAGATTGACGACACAAAGCGTACATACTACGACGCAGCACCAGGGTCGGGGTTTTATGATTCAGTTTATATCAACAGCCAGCTGACGCTTGACTCTATTTCGTCGCGAAGCGTTAAGAATACATTCAGGTTCGACTTCACAGCCAATGTTGCAAAATCGCTGAGATATACCGCTGGCTTCGGGCTGCGGAACGAAAACTTCTGGTTCGGGCAGATTATCCCGACGCACGATACGACTACCGTTGCCGATACCGCATCGTGGTTCAGGGGCAATAATGTACTTCTTGGGCGTTTTGAAAATTATATGGGAGAAAACTTCAGATGGTCGGCAGACGGAGAACTGTTTATCGACAGGTACCGTAAAGGCGATTATGTACTTAATGGCCTTGTTGCAAAATCATTTGACCTGAGCAAGGAAAAGCTTGACTTGATTTTTACCGGCAGAGTATCGGGCAGAACACCGTCGTTCTGGTATAACCAGTGGGGCGGAAATAATTTTGAGTGGCACAACAGCTTTAACAGGGAAATGCGTACCGAATTTGGCGCAAAGGCCGTGTATCCTGCGCGCAATCTTAATATCAGGTTCAACTATGCCATTATTGACAACTATGTGGATTTCGACACCCTTGCATTGCCTGCGCAGTATGGCTCAACACTTGCCGTTATGTCGGCGGCTGTCGGCAAGGACTTCAGGCTGTGGAAATTCCATCTGGCTCCAGATATAAATATCCAAAAAAGCAATACACCCGAAATACTCGATTTACCGCTGGCCACAATAAAAACAGCGGCATACTTTGAACACATGTTCCATTTTAAAAGCACAAACGGGCGGCTTTACACCCAGTTTGGCGTAGATGTAGTTTACCATACGCCATACCACGCCTATTCATACATGCCTGCAACAGGAAGGTTTTACCGGCAGCTGTCGTCAGAAACCGGCAACTATCCGTTTGTGAATGCATTTATTAACATGAAAATAAAAAGGGCACGCTTCTTTTTCATGTTCGACCATGTTAACCACAGGCTTATGCCCCCGGGTATGATGTATAACTATGAGATGATTCCACAGTATCCATGGAATGCCCGGAGGTTTACCTTTGGAATTGCGTGGACGTTTTATAATTGAAGACGTTATATAGCAACTGCCTGAAACAGCCTATTGAAACAAACTTCTGTTGGGTTCAGCCCCCATTGTAAATTCCAGCGTACCGCCTTTCATTATGTCATTGTGCATGATATACGACTTTTTGAGCGTTTCGCCATTAAGTTTAACTTCCTGAATGTATTTATTTACAACCGAAGCTGCAGGCGCTAATACTGTAAAATATTTTCCCGGCGACACTTCAATACGCGCCTCCTGAACTATGGGGGAGCCTATCTGGTATTTCATGTCGGATGGATTAACCGGATAAAATCCGAGGGCGCTGAATACATACCAGGCCGACATTTGCCCGCAGTCTTCGTTGCCACAAAGACCATCGGGGGCCGAAGTGTACATCGTAGTCTGTATCTGCCTGTTGAGTTCCTGTGTGCGCCATGGCATGCCGCAAAAATTAAATAAAAACACTGTATGGTGTCCAGGCTCATTTCCATGCGCATATGCTCCTATAAGCCCTGAGATATCAGGGGAGGCATGTTCGCCGGAAACACCCTGTTCAACTTTAAAAAGCTGTTCCAGTTTTTTGGCAAAAGGCTCCTTTCCTCCAAACAGCGACATAAGGCCATCTACATTATGAGGCACAATCCATATATATTGCCACGCATTACCTTCTGTATAATCGCTGCCCCCGTGTTGCGAAAAGACAGGATCGAACGGTTCAGTCCATTTGCCGGAAGTCAGTTTACCTCTCATGAAACCTGTTTCCTTATCAAAATACTCCCTGTAACTTTCCGACCGTTTAAAGAAATATTCCGCATCGGCGGTTTTACCGAGCTTTTGTGCAACGGCAGCTACAGCCCAGTCATCAACTGCAACTTCAAGCGATTTTGCAACCGACTGACTCACCTTATCCGCAGGCATAAATCCCAGCTTGTCATAAAGCCCCATACCGTCGCGATCGTGCAGTGAGGTGGCTTTCATGGCCTCAAAGGCAAGGTTCCTGTCAAAATCTCCTATATCTTTCATTATGGCTTCGGCTATTACAGAAATTGAATGATTGCCAACCATACAGAATGTTTCATTGCCTTCAAGTTCCCAAACCGGCAATATTCCACATTGTTTATAATGGTCGAGCATTGATTTTACCATATCGTTAACCCGCGTCCGGTCAACAATTGTATAAAGAGGATGCAGCGCTCTGTAAGTATCCCATAACGAAAATACGGTATATCTTTTGTAGCCTTCTGCTTTCTGAACATCTCCGCCAAGCCCTTTAAATTCGCCGTTCATATCTGAAAACAGTGCCGGAGCAATCATTGTGTGGTACAGAGATGTATAAAAAATCTTTTTCTGGTCGTTATCAGACGATGTTATTTTTATTTTCGAAAGTTCCTTTTCCCATGCGTCTGAAGCGGCAAGACGTGTTGCCTCAAAGTCCCAGTTCTGCATGGAGCTGTCGAGGTTTGCCAGGGCATTTTCCACGCTAACCGACGATATGCCGACTTTAACCATTACAGTCGCGGCGCTGAACGATGCTACGGCTACACTCCTGTCAGCTCCTCCCGCATTACCGACCGACATATTTGTAAGCGGCTCGGAAAAGCGTACTGCAAAATAAACATGCTGATCTTCAGCCCAACCGTTCGACAGTCTTGAGCCTGTTATCAGGTAGTCGTCAACTAACCTGATATCTGTTTTATATGGCTTATCCCAATTAATGGCAAAACCAAGGTTTATTATAATATTTTTCTCCCCATCCTTTGGGAAAATATAACGATGCAGCCCAATTCGTTCGGTTACGGAAAGTTCGGCTTTAACACCATTATTTTTCAGGGTTACAGAATAATATCCCGGCGTTGCCGTTTCGTCTTCATGCCTGTATTTTCCACAGTATCTTTTAACAAAGTCGGCATTGCTTTCGCCGCTGTTAAAGACAACCGGAACTGTTACCGGAAGAAAAGAAATATCTGCAAGGTCGCCTATCCCGGTGCCGCTCAGGTGCAGATGACTGAACCCGGCCAGAATACTGTCGGAATAATGGTATCCCGAACACCAGTCCCATCCTTCGGTGCCATTATCGGGACTTAACTGTACCTGCCCAAATGGCCAAGCGGCTCCCGGGAAAGTATGGCCGTGGTATCCGGTGCCTATAAACGGATCTACAAAATCAGTAAGTTTTTGTATTTCTGCTTTTCGACTGCACGATATGGCCAGCATGGCAGACAAGACGATGAAAAAAATGTATTTAATCATAATAATCAGTATTTAATCGTTATAAGAGCCAACAGACACCGGAATCGCATTCCGGTTTTATGGACACAAATGTATAAAAATTTTTCTTTTGAAGATACCATGTTCCACAAATAAACAAAACTCTGTACGGTTTTAACCCTGATTTATCCACTTGCTTAAAGCCACACTGCACCAACCGTATATTTTACATGCTTCCACACTCTGTTTTATGTAAAATAACGTGAGTAATTATTATTTTTGCGTGCATAAATTATTAATTAGACCTACATGTCAAAACAGTAAGACGTAGGTGTTAAGATATTATAATGTAGGTCTTGTTATTATAAGACGTAGGTCT
This sequence comes from Bacteroidales bacterium, assembly GCA_031285575.1. GTDB lineage: Bacteria > Bacteroidota > Bacteroidia > Bacteroidales > VadinHA17 > LD21. The sequence goes on along the minus strand of JAITVX010000226.1, from coordinate 625 downwards.
TACAATGAAAATACAGGCAGGTAATGATTAAAACATAATCAGTAAACCAATAAGGCAAAGCGTATAAACCATTAAAACATAACGACCCATGAGCATCTATTATCGAATGGACGAGCAGACCGACAACCTTCACCCCGAAGGCAGCCGCAAGCGTGGACTGTTTCCGCGCATCATCCGCAGGCGCACGATTGGGCTGAGGAAACTGTGCCAAAACACGGCGGCAGGCACCACATTCAATGCCGTTGAACTCGAAACTGCCGCCAGCATGCTGATTGCAGGTATCCTGAACGAACTTGGTGAAGGCAACAACGTATGCCTTGAACAGTTCGGCACTTTTTCGGTAAGTGCCGAAGCCACCCGCAAAGCGGAGCTGCCGCACGACATCCGCGCCGAGTCTATCCGCCTGAAACGGATCGTTTTCAAAACCTCGAAGCCGCTTCTGAAACACAGCGGCTTCGAATTCCGAAGGATACCCGGCAAATAAGGTGAAAGAGGAGGGGAGGAGTTCAAGCGTAGCATTGGGCGTCGTTACTGCCTTCACAAAGAACAGGGCATTGAAGTACAATTCCCCGAAGGAATCTGTTGCAGTATTTATAACACTTCATAAAAAAACTCCTGACAATAT
>JAITVX010000182.1 GCA_031285575.1 Bacteroidales bacterium | reverse complement strand
GTGGGGGGCATACTTTGCGAACTATCTGTACGATAAATGACGAACATCGGCCTTTATCCCGCTCCTCTCTTTTCCAAATTACAAATTTATGCAAATATAGGATGACGATACTGCATATTTTCCGAAGAAGTCGAATATTCTGTTCACCATATGTGAGTGAGTTGTTCTCTCGCATCATGGCATTACAGTGTTATGCCGGTTTTTCTCACGGCATGTTTGTCGGTACACGATTCAAGCAGCGATTTTACAGGTTTCCCTATAACCGGATGAATAAACAGCGGAGCAATGCAGGCAAGCGGTTCGAGCACAAACCGCCGGTACGATATAAGCGGATGAGGAACAGTCAGATGTTTATCGTTGATTATTTGGTTATCAAAAAACAGAATATCAATGTCAATAATCCGGGGAAAATATCCCTGTCCGTGCCTCATGCGCCCCATGCGGGTTTCGATATCGAGCAGCGTTTCGAGCAGGCTGTGAGGTGAAAGCAGTGTTTCTATCTTAACTGCCATGTTGAGAAAAGAAGCAGCCGTATTCATTTCCCATGGCTCGGTTTCGTAAACGCCCGACATTGCCCTTACATGTCCGGCTCCGGCCTCAATTTCCATGATGGCTGCTGCGATATTTTCCTCACGTTGTCCGATGTTTGTCCCTATGCTCAAAAAAACTGTGTTCATGGTAAAATAATGTTAACCGTCAAAAATATTAAATACATGTATATCTTTGCGTGTTTTTGTATTTTTGAACGCATTAAAATTAGTGCCATGAAAAGTTTTATAAAGTTTACGCTTGCCGTTGTTGCCGGAATTATTATAACGTCGATGCTGTTTTTTGTGTTCCTCATAGCGGGGCTCAGTTCGCTTGTTTCGTCTGGGGGGAAGCCTGTAACCATAGGTCCCAACTCGGTTCTTGTACTTAATGCAGGGGTTGAAATACCCGACAGGGGTAACGACAGTCCATGGGCGGGCATCAATTTTGCCGAAATGACATATACGCCCGTTGTTGGGCTTAACGACATACTTAATAACATACGCATGGCATCGGAAGATGACAATATAAAGGGAATACTGATTGAAAACGGCATCAATTCTTCGGGATGGGCGGTTTCGGGCGAAATACGCGAAGCAATTTCGGAGTTCAGGAAGTCGGGCAAGTTTGTTGTGTCATATACCGACTATCTTCTTACCCAGCAGTGTTATTACCTGTCGTCGGCCGCCGACATGATTTTTATTAACCCCGGTGCAATGGTCGAGTTCAAGGGATTGAGCAGCGAAGTGGTGTTTTTTAAAAATGCACTCGAAAAGCTCGGCATTGAAGTTCAGGTTACAAGACACGGCAAGTTCAAGGGAGCCGTAGAACCTTTTATGCTCAACAGGCTTAGCGAGGAAAACAGGGAACAGATAACATCGTACACCGGTTCGATATGGAAACACATAGTTGAAAACATATCCGAGTCGCGAGGAATAACAGCTGAACGGCTCAACCTTATTGCCGACAACCTTTCGGGCAGCATCTCGTCGGAAGCCCTTAAACAGAACCTTGTTGACGGCCTGATGTTCCGCGACCAGCTTACCGACACGCTCAGGATGCTTGCCGGTAGCGGCGACAGGGAACCTGACCTTGTTTCGATGGCAAAATATTCTAAAGCACAGAAACCCCGCAGCGTTTTTTCTACCGACAGAATATCGGTAATTTACGCCGCCGGAAATATTGTAGCCGGAAAAGGAAATGAAACCAGCATAGGAGGAAAGAATTATGCTGAAATAATAAAAAAAGAGAGGCTCGACACTTCGGTGAAGGCAATTGTTTTAAGAATCAACTCGCCCGGCGGCGAATCCATTTCGTCGGAAATGATATGGCGCGAACTGTGGCTTGCGCGGCAGGTTAAGCCGGTAGTTGTTTCAATGGGCAACTACGCCGCATCGGGAGGATATTACATCGCATGCCCGGCTACAAAAATATACTCAAATCCCGAAACCCTGTCGGGCTCGATAGGAGTATTCGGGCTGCTGCCCAACCTGTCGGGGCTGTTCGAGAAAAAGCTCGGCCTCGCCGTTGAGACGGTAAATACAAACAGGAATGCCGACTTCCCTTCCGTGTTCAGGCCCATGAACAGCTACGAAAAAGACGTAATGTTGATGAGTATCGAACAGGTTTACGGCGACTTCACGGAAAAGGTTGCGCAGGGAAGGAACATGAGCGTGGCGCAGGTTGACAACATAGGGCAGGGAAGGGTATGGAGCGGAATATCGGCAATGGAAATAGGGCTTGTAGATGAACTCGGGGGGCTTTACGAAGCCATACAGGGAGCCGCCATGCTTGCCGGGACAGAGAGTTATGAAGTTAAGGAGCTTCCAGGCCATGAAGATTCATACGCGAGGCTTATGGAACAGTTGAGCGGCGACATAATGATGAAGAAAATGAAGAAGGAACTTGGCGAAACAGCAGTTTACCTCGACTGGCTGAACGGTGTCAGGGAACTTTCGGGCATACAGGCCAGACTGCCATTTTTTATAAACGTACGGTAACATGTCCAGTCATCGAAGTTTTTTACTGTATCCCTTTGCGCTTGTTTACAGGCTGGTAACCGACTTTCGCAACTTCCTGTACAATACAGGCATCCTCCCTTCGCATGAATTTGCGGTTCCTGTTATCAGCGTTGGTAACCTGACGGTGGGCGGAACAGGTAAAACACCCCACACCGAATACCTTGCCGGGCTTCTGCAAAAACAGTTCGGGGTAGCCATTTTAAGCAGAGGATACAAAAGAAACTCGAAAGGATTCAGAATAGTTACAGCCGCATCAACAGCCGGTGAGGCAGGCGACGAACCGCTGCAGACCGCGCGCAAATACCCTGGCGTAATTGTGGCTGTTGACAGGAGCAGAAAGAACGGAATACGAAAAATAATGCAGCAGTTCCCCGAAACCGAAGTGATACTGCTCGACGACGCATTCCAGCACCGGCAAATAACACCGGGGCTTTCCATCCTGTTGTCCAATTGCGGAAGGCTCATGACCCGCGACCACATGCTGCCATACGGCAACCTTCGCGAAAAAATATCGAACATGCGAAGGGCCGACGTGATAATAATTACAAAATCTCCACTCGGCATGCTCCCCATGCAAAAAAGGCTCATTGTAAAGGAAATTGCCAAGGCTCCGTACCAGCACCTCTTTTTCACAACCGTCAGATACGGCACCCCGCAGCCGCTCGGTTCAGGCAGCACACTGCCGCCCCCCGATTTCTCTGCCCCCGACCGTACAGGCATCCTCCTTGTTACAGGAATAGCCAACCCTGACCCGCTTAAAGAATTCATACAGACGCTTGCCTCCGAGGTTATACACCTCAAATACCCCGACCACTGCAGGTTCAGGGAAAAAGACATTGCAGCAATGGGCGAATCGTTTAAACGCCTCGTATCGCCTGCAAAATACATCATTACAACCGAGAAAGACGCGGTAAGGCTTGGCGGGCTTGCCGGCATTACGGACATTACAAACTCGCCGTACCCACCGGTTTATTATATCCCAATAGATATCGACTTTTTGTATGACAGTAAAAACGACTTCAATAAACTCATAACCGACTATGTTAGAAAAAATAAACGAGACAACAGAATTTCTGAAATCTGAAGGATTTGTCAACCCCGATGCAGGTATCATCCTCGGTACGGGTCTTGGCGGGCTTACCGCCGGAATAACCGGCACGGTAGAAATCGACTACGGAAGCATACCCAATTTTCCGGTTTCAACGGTAGAGGGGCACGCCGGAAAGCTTCTTTACGGAGAACTCAGCGGCAAAA
>JAITVX010000163.1 GCA_031285575.1 Bacteroidales bacterium | reverse complement strand
CACCGGCACGCCCGCAATCAATTAATTACAATACATTGCCGAACTGCCTGTGGCGAACAAGCCGCTGTGTTATGACCGTTTAAGTTTAAAAACGTATATCAGCGAACTGCATCCTTTTTTATTGAACAGTGTTTTTGCAGTAAAAAACACTCCCTTTAAAAGGCCGGCGAAAAAGGCAAAGGGATTTTTTCTGTACCGTTCACTTAAAATAGATATGTAAAATACATCGACAGGCAGCTGTTTCACCTTAATCAGTTTGAAGTTCCGGCTTTCAAACAGAAAACCAAGTGCACCGGAATTGAAATGCCACAAGTGCCTTGGCGTATCGTAGGCAGCCCAGTGTTCCCCGTAGTGTTTTGCATCGCATGAGCTGATATTGGGCACAGCTACGATACAAACGCCTCCGGGTTTAAGGAGGCGCCGTATCTGGCTAATGTATCCATCCAAATCCGACAGGTGTTCAAGCACATGCCAAAGTGTTATGCAGTCATACTCTGCTTCGCGCAGGTGCTGCATTTCCGAGGGGGCGAGTGTTTCGAGGCCATGCTGCAAAACGGCGAACTCTCTTGCTCTGTCGTTTATTTCCACGCCTTTTACGTTCCATCCCGCCTTTTTCATTTTTGCAGCCAGATGTCCCGTGCCGCTGCCTATATCGAGCAGTGAGCCTGCAGCCAGCCCCGATTCGTGCCTTATGATGTTTCGTTTTCTGTTCAGCAAACAGTTGCGCACAATGCGGTAGATACGGTTTACAATTCCTCCCGACGTGGCGCCGTGCGAAATATAGTTGTCAGACTCGTAATAGTATCCGAGCCTGCCGTCGTCGGGGCGGTTTTGTGTGAAGCCTATTCCGCACGCCTGGCATTTCCATACCGGAAACAGTTCGCCTGTTTTGAAATAATCGTGGCAGTTAACGTGCAGCCTTATTCCGGCAGAAGAACATACCGGGCATGAACTGTAATTAATCATGATTATTCGGCCTTGCGTTTTTTCAATACGGTTAATACTGTATAGCCGGCAACAAGCAGCACGAAAATGCCCGAGCTTGCATACGCTATCCTGTTGCCTGCATAATATGATGCCGGCTCAAACCTGAATGTTATTTCGTGGTTTCCCGGCGGCACTGTCATTGCCCGCAGAACATAGTTTGCCCTGAAATGCGGAACTTCATTGCCGTCGATATAGCTTTTCCAGCCGGCAGGGTAGTATATTTCAGAGAATACCGCAAGCCGTTCACCCGATGCACGCGACGTATATGTGATTTCATTCGCTTTGTACGATGTCATCATTATCGTGTCGCCTGCAGAATGCGGATAGTGTTGTTTTGTAACAAGATTTCCGAAACTTTTGTCAATAACCGCCCACTGGCCGGGGTTTGCACCGGTTATGCCGGCAAGTTCCTCGTTGGCGTTTTCCACAAGCCGCGGTTCTTCTGCAAACCATGCGTTTCCCATGGCATTTTCGTTTACAAGCGGCAGGGCATCGGGGCTGTATATTATATATTTTGTGTTGAGCATGTTCAACCCTGTGGTGCCGTAGATGGCTGCCTGCAGGTCTTCAACTGTCTGTGCACTTTGGGCTGCAAGCATTATGTTTGTTATCTCTGCCGACAGCACGGTGTCGATAAGCTCCTGGTATCGTTTCAGTTTTGCCCCGTGATATCCTCCAACCGATTTATGGAAGTATGACGTCGATGCGTCGTTGAACGGCGACACGCTGAGGTTGAGCGTGCGGAAATTGGCGGTGTCCTGCAGTATGTAGGCGTCGGCCTGCGTAGGGGTTTTCAGTGCCGCTGCTGCTGTTTTCAGCTGAAACCTGTCGGCAGGAAGGTATCGCTTGTTAACAAACCACATGTCGCCGAGAAAAAGAACGGCAATACCGACTATGGCATATTCCTTTTTCATTTTCTGACTTACAAAGGCAATGATTATTCCCGCCGCTGCCACGATAAGCATGAACGACCTGAAAGCGTCGCCGCGCAGCAGTTTCTGCCTGTCGGCTGTCATTGCCTGCAAAAGCCAGTCGGGCAACTGTGCCGACATTTCGGCAGCAGAAACATACGAGCCTGCCAGCCGCGGAAAGATGACAAACAGCAGGGCAAGCCCTCCGGTTATTCCTGCGGCTGTTTTTATGGCTTTCAGGATGTCTTTCCTGGAGGTTGTGCCGTTGAAAATGTTTCTGAGTGCAAGTATTGCAAGGAACGGTATTGCAAATTCGGCTATTACGAGTATTGTTGTAACGGCGCGGAACTTATTGTAGCCGGGGAAGTAATCGATAAAGAGATTTGTTAGCGGCATGAAGTTTTCTCCCCACGCAAGCATAACCGACACGACTGCAGCCGTCAGTAGCCACCACCGCTCGCGTCCTTTTACAATAATTAGCCCGGCAGCGAACAGGAACATTATTATTGCTCCCACATACACAGGGCCGTCAACAAGCGGCTGCGTTCCCCAGTATTGCTGAAACTGGCCGATGTATTGCGATGCATTGTTGCGCCTTAGCACCATGGCGGTTTCCGAATCTCTGTCGAACGGTTTGCTTGCCCCGCCGCGGAAACCGGGTATCAGCAGTGTAAGCGTTTCGTCAACGCCGTAGCTCCACTGCGTTATGTAGCTTTTGTCGAGCCCGGATGTTTTATCGGTGTCGTCGGTCTGCAGTTCCGATTTGCTTCTTGTCGAATATTTGCCGTATTCGTATGTTGTGTACAGCGCTCCGAAGTTCATCCCCACCGCAAGCATTGCACCGCAAAGCAGCAGCAGCGAACTTTTTACGAATTTTATCAGTTCCTTTTCGCGCAAGGCCATGATACATTCTATTATAACAAATATCAGTACGCAAATGGCTGCATAGTAAGTTATCTGCGGGTGGTTTGCAATTATTTCGAGTGTAAGGAACAGCGTGGCCAGCAGGGCGCCTTTTATGGCGTTGTAGCGGTAGGCGTATATTATGCTGCCAATCATCGGCGCCATGTATGCCAGCGCCTGTGCCTTGGTGTTGTGCCCGGCGGCAATTATAAAAAACATGTAGGTTGAAAAGCCGTAGGCCAGCGCCCCTGCAATTGCAATGCGCCAGCCGGTTTTGAACATCAGAAGAAGTATGTAGAAACCGAGCATCATTATGAATATGAACGATGCCGGACGGCTTAGAAAATTGAACGCAACGTTGACATGCTTCATTATATTACCCTCGAACAGCGTTGATATAAGATATGCCGGCATTCCGCCAAACATGCTGTTTGTCCACAGCGGTTCCCCGCCGTATTGGGCTCTGAAGGCGCTTATTTCCATTGCCGAGTTCTGTGCCACTGTTCCGTCGTTGGTTACAAGTGTTTTCCCTTCGAGCAGCGGATAGAAATAGGCCATCGACACTGTAATAAAAATCGCAACGGCCAATATATGCGGAAAAGCTTTCCTGATGTATTCGGATATATTCATTTGTCAAAAAATTTAAACCTTAGGCCGGCAAAAATACGCAGTTAATTCATATAATCATATTTCATTTCAGAGCAAATGCATAAAATTTTCAGTGGTGATGTAAAAAGTATGCTGTTATAAATAGCCGGTCGATAGACATTTTCGGTAAATCAGGCGATAGAGAAGATTGCTAAGTTGTAA
>JAITVX010000149.1 GCA_031285575.1 Bacteroidales bacterium | reverse complement strand
CGGCTATTGTAATATTCATAGCTTGCTTTATCTGCACCCGTCCAAAGCACAACATGCTCAATGCCCATTTGCTGGTAAAAAGCCAATTGTTCCGGTGTTGGCTCCGGAGAGGCCTGATAGGCAATTTTCATGTATGGCTCTTGTTTCGGATTGAATGAAGTATCCTTAATATAGGATACCTTTTGAACTTCAGGTTTATTTGTCGAACATGAACTCAACCCGGCAATTGATGCTGCTGCTAAAACTCCGCCTTTTTTCAGAAATTGTCTTCTGTTGTCTTTCATAATAGTTTGTGTTTAAATATTTTATTTATTCATTCTTATGAGGGTTTCTTGTTTAAGAAGAAGACAGGAGCGGTTATGGTTAACCCTCGTCTTAATAACATAACCACTCCCGGGCTTCTTCTAATGAGAAAAAACAAACTAAAAACTAAAAACCCCAAACTCATAATATTTTACAATCATTACTTTAAATCCTTAATAATTTACCCCCCTACAAGTTTTTCGGGGATACTGACCAATTCAATACCATAGTCTTTGCCGAGATTACGTGAATACTGTTTTTTATCGGCGTTATTCCAGTGTTCATGAACTCCGAGGCTTGGTAGCGGTGTTCCGCTGCCATCAGGATCATAAACAATTCCTTCAGGCCAGTAAGAGCGATCAGCTGCCTGATGAATATAGTCATCTACACCCTTAATGTTGGGATAGCTTTCAGCTCTGTTGTTCATTGGATTATGTTTGTGTATTCCATTCCATTCGGTTCTGAGAAAATCGAAACCGACAGAATCGAGCGCCACCTGGTCAAGCGAAACAAAAATTGAGTTACACCAGTTGTTATTAAACGGCTGCATAAAATATTTTACAGGCACTCTGGTTTCAGACGAACCACCACCAAAAAGACCATCAACAATATGGATTACAGTATTACGTCCAAGATACCGACTTCCCATAAGATCTACAAAAACCCTGTATTTACGATAGCCTCCGTTACCTCCTACTATTCCTCTCATATTGATAAGATAGGGGTGAAGATGCATGGCTGTAGTTTCGCCATGTGAGCCAAAATGATTTTTGGCAAGCAAGGAAACACATGCAGACATGTGTGGTTTCATGTTAGCAATATTTATAAGATAATCAGCTTCAATAATAACGTCAAACAAAGGATCTTGATTTTGTTTGTTTGCATAAATCAGATAATCCTTTTCTGTAACTTTTGTCAGTGTTCTATTATGTCTATCTGAAAACTTATCTAAATATTTTACTTTGGGAAATTCGGCATACACAACCTCAAAAACATGACCATAAATATGGGCCATAGGGTCGCCTACCGAAATATTTTCCTGAGCAATACCACAATCATAAACTAGCTGTTTCAGAACTTCTAAAAGGACATACGGATTCGTTTCAGTTGTTCCAAACGATTCTGCTTGCCTTTGTGGAGATGGTACAATATTTTTCGGGTAATAATATCCGTTTGACTTATCCTCATCTGTTAAAAGCCAGCGTGCAGTTCCCTGGTTTATCTTAATAAAGACTTTTTCACCTTTTGTATAACCGGCATTCTTATTATGCTTGGTCTTATTGAAATACTTAAACATTGCATCCCATGACTTTTTTACGGTTTTTTCGCCGGTAAGCTGTGGTAATGTAGATCTTAACATTTCACGAACTACTTCTTTATTCGTGTTTTCAGGCTTGAACCAATAGTCCTGCGTGGTAATGGTATTAAGGCAATCTGGATTTGTGGCTTCCGGGTTCCAGGCCCAGACAACTCTTCCCGGAAAAATACCTGCAGGTGTGCCAATCGGCCGGTTGGCTCCGTCTTCGGGCCCCGAATAATCTACCTGCGCAGCTTGCGACAGGCCAAGGTTATTCGTTATAGCTGTCAATTCCTCAGTTAAAAGAGGAGATAACCCCAAACCTGCGGCTATCATGCCACTGTTTTTTAAAAATTTTCTTCTTGAGCTCATAACATTTATTAATTATTTTACACTTACTCTGTTATATTATTCCGGCATTTTGTAAATATCCGAAGATAATAATATCTTTGCGCCGTTGTTAAGTAAATACTTTAATCAGTGTTTTCTATTCAGGCTATGGATGTTGCTACCATCCATAGCTTTTTTCTTTTTTTTACGTTTCATATTTTCCATTACTAAAAAATTATCAGGTTGTTTTCCGCATCTTTTTCTACTGTAAACGGCTTTATCTTTTGCAAAACTTTGAGTATGTAGTCAATTCCGTCTGTCTGACGAAATTTCCCTGTGAATCTGTTACTCAGAAGTTCTTCTTTTTCAACAATAATTTTTACGCCAAAATATGTCTGCAGTTTATCTATTATCTCACCAAACGAGTTGTTGTTGAAATAATAGATTCCTTCCCTCCATAATGATAACTGCTCTGAATCCTCATCGTATAAAACCGTCATTTTATCATTGTTATCTATATACAGGTTCTCCATCGGCTTCAGTACAACAGCCTCTTTAATATTATCTTCCTTATATACAAGAACACTGCCTTCGAGGAGCGTAACCTGTGCCTTGTTTTCAGATACCGGATACGAAACTATATTGAACACTGTGCCAAGCGCCTTTACCTTGATGTCTTTTGTCGATACGTAAAAAGGATGTCCCGGATCTTTTGCAATGTTAAAAAAACCTTCGCCTTCAAGGATTACTTCTCTGATGCCTCCGGCAAAATGCGATGGATATGTTAATGTAGATAAGGAATTAAGCCACACGACTGTTCCGTCATGTAATGTAACCATTGCGCGCTGTCCGTCGGGCACGAAAATAACATTGCTGGCAACTTCATGTTGCCTATGAAACATGAAGTAGTATATGGTTACTGCCGACAGCGAAACCAGTAGGGCAACTGTTGCCGCGTATTTCAGAATGGAAATACCTATTGACCGGCGTTTCTTTTTCGATACATTTTTAATGAAGTCGGAGTATTGTTGTTGCTCTGTTTCTTCGTCTTCATTACGCTCAGTCAATGAAACAATACCAATAATATTTTGAGTGCTGATGAAATCTTTTCTCAATTCATCGTCCGAATCTATCTTCTGGAATAGCTCATTCTGTTCGGAATAATTAAGCTTGCCCTCAAAATAGCTGATAATCTGTTTATCCATTTTTGTCAGAAAATTTATATTATACTAATACGATCGTGTAATGAAAATCCGCCAAAAGAAAATAAACTTTTTTAAACTGTTTTTTTTATGTGCCCCCCTTGTTTAAAATGGCGTGTTTCATGTATTAAATGACATTCCGGCGTTGAGCGACGGGTTTTGCCGTCCGGGAATGTTACGACTGGTAGCTGTATAGCTTTTTATAGAAGCCGTCGGGTTTGGCTATCAGCTCTTCATGGCGTCCGGTTTCAACAATGCGGCCTTCGTCAAGAACTACAATCTTATCAGCACGCTGAATGGTTGAAAGACGGTGCGCAATAACCAGCGATGTGCGGCTTTCCATAAGTTTAAGTATTGCGTCCTGCACAAGCCTTTCCGACTCGGTATCGAGTGCAGAGGTTGCTTCGTCGAGAATGAGAAGCGGCGGATTGGTCATAATGGCGCGGGCAATGCTTACCCGCTGCCTCTGGCCGCCGCTCAGCTTGTTGCCCGATTCGCCAACGAGAGAATCGTATCCCGATTCCGTGTCCATAATAAACTCGTGGGCATTGGCAATGCGGGCTGCTTCCTCTACCTTCTGCATGTCGATGCTGTTGAGGCCGAATGCAATGTTTTCCCTGAAAGGGGCGTTGAAAAGAATAGGGGTCTGACTTACGATACCCATAAGGTGGCGGAGGTCTTTCTGTTTTATATCTCTTACATCTATACCGTCAATCATTACCGCGCCTCTGTCAACGTCGATGAGGCGCGGCAGCAGGTCGGCAAGTGTCGATTTGCCGGCGCCCGACCTGCCTACAATAGCAACGGTTTCGCCTTTATTTATCGTAAGGTTAATGTCTTTCAGAACCGGCTCGCTGTTGTATGCATACCACACGTCTCTGAATTCAATTGAATGTTCAAACGAAGGCTTCGATATGGCACCTGCCTTCTCGGTTATTTTCTCTTCGGCTTTAAGTATTTCGTCTATCCGTTCTATCGAGGCCATACCTTTCTGAATACTGAACCAGGCTGATGTTATGCTTTTGGCTGGCGGAATAATCTGCGAGAAAACAACAATGTAGGCAATAAGCATTTCGGGCGACATGAGGCCTTTTCCACCGAGAACCATTTTCCCGCCCGCATACAGCAGTATCATCACAACAATTGTAGAAAGAAATTCGCTCAGTGGCGATGCAAGCAGATGTTTCCGTGCAACACGTTTAAATATTTTTGAATACCTCTCGTTTGCTGCCCTGAAAAGGCGTTTCATTTTGTCTTCGGCATTAAAGACCTTTACAATGCGCAGACCGGTAAGTGTTTCGTCAACTATTGTAAGCAGTTTTCCGAGGCTTGCCTGTCCTTCAAATGACGTTGACCTGAGCGACTTGCCCGTGCGGCCAATAAACCATCCGCTAAGGGGCAGCAGCAGCATTGCAAAAAGTGTAAGCTGATAGTTTACAGCAAACAGGTAAACAACAAACATCACGATGGTAAGTGGATCTCTGAACATCATCGTGAGCGAGGCTACAACCGATATTTCAATCTCTTGCACGTCGTTTGAAATGCGTGTCATCACGTCGCCTTTCCTTGCATCGGTAAAGTACGATACCGACAGCCGTGTAAACTTGTCGTAAAGCTTCTGCCTCAGGTCGCGCACCGTGCATGCCCTTATGTATGCCATGCTGTTGTTTGAAAGAAATATAAAGGCGTTTTTGAAAAAACTTGCCCCTATAACAACAAAAACAACCAGCGCCAGCGCTCCGGCTTTTCCATGGATGGAAACAAATTCTGCAAGGTAGAACCTCAAATATGCCTGCAGGCTTTCGACAGTGAGGCTGAACTGCCCGGCAGGACGCACTGCGTCGCCAAAGTCGCTGAACAGTATCTTCAGGAAAGGAGCCACCAGCGAAAATGTCATCAGCGAAAACAACCCGCCCAGTATGTTATAGCAGATACTCCTTACGGCCGACCATTTGTATGGTGCAAAGTATTTTAAAAGAAGACGGATGTTATTCATGTTAAAAACCTGTGTAATTAAATGGTGTTATTGCTTTCAGTTCGTCCTTAACGTCGCTGTTCACGTCGAGGCTGTCGATGAAGCCGGCAATGGCACCGGCGGTAATCTTACCGTTTGTTCTGGTTAGTTCAAGAAGCGTTTCGTAGGGGTTATGGAAGCCTTCACGTCGCAGCACTGTCTGAATGGCTTCGGCAACAACAACCCAGTTGTTTTCAAGGTCGCTTTCTATTTTATCGACGTTTACTATAAGCTTGTTCAGCCCTTTCATTACAGAGCTGTATGCCAGAACAGAATGCGCTACCGGAACGCCAATGTTGCGCATAACGGTAGAATCGGTAAGGTCGCGCTGAAGACGCGATATGGGGAGCTTGGCTGAAAGATGTTCAAATATTGCGTTGGCATAACCAAGGTTACCCTCGCCATTTTCAAAATCAATAGGGTTAACCTTGTGTGGCATTGCCGACGACCCTATCTCGCCCTTTTTTATCTTCTGCGAAAAATAATCCATCGAAATATACGTCCACATATCCTTTGCAAGGTCGAGCACAACAGTATTTATCCTCCTTATATTGTCGAACAGCGCCGCAAGGTTGTCGTAATGCTCAATCTGTGTGGTGGGATGCGATCGCTGAAGCCCCAGCGTATCGTTCACAAAGTTATTTGCAAACGAAATCCAGTCGATATCCGGATATGCAACCCTGTGCGCGTTGAAATTTCCGGTTGCTCCGCCAAACTTTGCAGAAAACGGAATCTGCCCGAAATATTTTATCTGTCCGTCGAGCCGTGCAATAAACACCTCAATCTCTTTGCCGAGCCTTGTTGGCGAAGCCGGCTGTCCGTGCGTGCGTGCAAGCATTGCAATATCCTTCCACTCGTCGGCAAGCGCGGCAAGAGTTTCGCGAAGCTCATACAGAACCGGGTAATATACATCAATCATTGCATCTTTCAGCGAAAGCGGCACGGCTGTATTGTTTATATCCTGCGAAGTAAGTCCGAAGTGTATAAACTCGCTCCACCTGCCAAGCCCCAGACGGAAAAACTCCTCTTTCATGTAATATTCAACAGCCTTTACGTCGTGGTTCGTAATCTTTTCCCTCTCCTTTATCTTTTCTGCGCCGGCAGTATCGAAATCTTCATATATCGATCTTAGTTGATGAAACCCGTCGTGCCCGAAACTCTCAAGCTGCGGAAGTGGAATTTCGCAAAGCGCAATAAAATATTCAACCTCCACCATAAGGCGGTATTTTATAAGCCCATATTCAGAAAAATATATGTCGAGACCCGACACTTTGTTACGATACCGTCCATCTGTTGGCGATATGGCCGTAAACTGATTAAGTTCCATAATTTATAATTTCTGACAAAAATACATATTTCTGTCTTTTTACAGACTGTTTCAGTCCGTTTTTAACGATAAAGCAATCTGTTATTATGGCAAACGTACGAAATTATCAGTATTACATTGAGAAAAAGGGATATTTTATTATTTCTTTTTTACCCCCCTGCAAAGATATAACTTTATTACTAAAGTGTCTATTCACCCAACTGTGTCAAAAGTTGAACATTCGCTGTTCACACATAATAATAAACTACGAGAGAATCATTTTCCGTCCTGCTATTTTTCCTGAATGTTCTATCACTTTCTTCGGCACAGGATATCGTAGTTTAGTCAGAGCTGTATCGTTTGTAAATATCCGTTTGGATTTTGTTACTTTCCGCAATTGGCTGTTAAAACTTTCGATGATGGTGGTGGGTGTAAATCAGCCTCCGGATTTGGCCTGGAAATTCAAACATTCGGGAGAGTCTGCTCCAGTCCTCGAGTCATGAGCTGACTACTCAGG
>JAITVX010000140.1 GCA_031285575.1 Bacteroidales bacterium | reverse complement strand
AGCTCTACATCCGGCGTAACGAGGGCGGGCGCATCACGGGGGCTACGTTCATCGACCACGAGACTCGGTGCGTACTCAACGGCTCGCGGTTGGGCAAAGAAGATTCGGCGAATGCCTTGCAGGAACGCTTCGGCGTAGAGCTGGAGAGCGGCGCGGGTTATTTCGGGCACGGACCGGAGCTTCGTGAGCCTCTGCAACCGACACCGCCCATCGTTCCCTCTGCACCCGAAACGAGGCAAAGCCTACCTCCGCAAAAGAGAACAGTTCCCCGAAAGAGAAAGCCCAAGATGGGTTTATAATGATTGTTTGTCCGAAATCCGCAGGTAATTTCGGACACATCGAAACACAATGGAAGAGAGTATAGCACAGATAATAAAAGAACGGATCAGCCGCATCGAAGAAGGCAGGTTGTTTACAATCGGCGATTTTGAAAATTTGAACAACGATAGCCTCGTTACTCGGACGTTATCGCGCCTGCAAAAAGAGGATGCGATTGTTCGCGTGGCAACGGGTGTCTATATGAACCGGCTATCTTGACGGTATTGAAGTGGTGCGCATGGGCTACCGCGAACTGTTCAATGTATTCAGATATGTATCCGGTGTGCTGTTCGCCATTGACCCGCCATACCTCTCGACCGATGTCTCAACATACGGTTCCGCCGGATTACTGGAAACTCAAGGACTACCTTGACGTGTTGACAATACTAAAAGGCGTGAGCTACGTGTATTTCACTTCAAATAAATCGCAGATAGTGGAACTGTGCGAGTGGATGGACAAAAACACGGATAACGTGCGGAACATGTTTAAAGGCGCAAGCGTGAAAACAGTACATGCACAGACTAATCATAACGCTGTCTATCATGCTGTACAGATTAAATACCGTTTAAATGCAGTTGAATAATATTTACACCGGCGATGCAGCTGAAGTACTGTGCACACAAAACTTATATCAGATAAAAAATGTATGAAAACATACAAAATCTACCTTTGTAATGTGCCATACCGTGCTTGAGCAAACAGAAATCTATTGCAAACAACCCCTGCAAAAGGCAAATTTGTTAAAAACATATAAAACACACCTACTGTGGAAAACAATAATTAAGTTTGCAGCGTTTTCCTATAAATCGAATTAAAAACTAAACAGCTTAAAAATGAAAAGAAGAGATTTTATCACAAAAAGTATAGGGGCGGGTATTGTAGCCGGAGCAGGGTTTTCATTAATGCCGATAGAAAAGGCCTTTGGCGGCAGCGTATATAATCCAGCGGCGCCGTATGACATGGTTGCATTGATGGGAGGCGAAGCGGCCAGCATGTTCGAAAAAGGTATAGCCTCGCTTGGCGGGATGAAAGCCTTCGTAAAACAGGGACAGACAGTTGTTGTGAAACCCAATATGGGCTGGGACAGAGCACCCGAATATGGAGCAAACACAGATCCGGAACTGATTGCAAAAATAGTAGGACACTGTTTGGCAGCCGGCGCAAAGGATGTATTTGTTTTTGACCATACGTGCGATAACTGGCTGAAGTCGTATGCCTCAAGCGGTATCGAAAATGCAGCCAAGGCGGCGGGTGCAAAGGTTATAAGCGCCGACAGCGAGAGCCTCTACAAGCCGGTTTCGGTTCCAAAAGGAAAAACGCTGAAAAACGCCAAGGTGCACGAAACACTGCTCAGTGCCGAAGTATTCATCAATGTACCGGTGCTGAAACACCATGGCGGGGCGCTGGCGTCGTTTGCCATGAAGAACCTGATGGGCATTGTGTGGGATCGCGGCTTCTGGCACAGGAACGACCTGCAGCAGTGCATTGCCGACATGGCTTCGTATCGCAAACCCGACCTGAATATCATCGACGGCTACCGCGTAATGAAACGCAACGGGCCCAAAGGCGTATCGGTAAGCGATGTTTCGCTCGAAAAGGCACAGATTATATCGACCGACATTGTTGCAGCCGACGCAGCAGCAGCCAGGATATTCGGTAAAGAGCCAGACGCTATTGGCCACATTAAGATTGCCGGCGAAATGGGGCTGGGGCAAATAGATATAACCAAACTGAACGTTAACAGGATTCGTATATAAAAGCCTGCATGCAACGTTACTTAAAACCAACCCGTGCAGTTATTTCCATCCTGATGCTGCTTGCAATAGGGTTCACGTTTCTCGATTTCAGCGATTCGCTGCCTGTGGCATGGTATAACCGTATCCTGTTTCTGCAGCTGGTTCCTTCGGCCATTAAATTCATGCAGACAGCAGCTCACGGCATGGCAATAAGCGCTTACGGATTTATCGTCATACTTGTGCTCACGCTGCTTTTCGGGCGCGTGTACTGTTCATACGTCTGCCCGCTTGGGATTTTTCAGGACATCATCACATGGTTTTCGGGAAAGACAAACAGAGGTGTGAAGAAAAAATGCTTCCGTTTTGCCACGGCCCAAAACCGGTTACGCTATACCGTGCTGGCAGTGGTTATCCTGTCGCTGTTTACAGGAAGCATTGCCCTGCTCAACGTAATGGAACCTTACAGCAATTTCGGGAGGTTTACGTCGGGTATTTTCCGGCCTGTTTATGTTGCGGGAAACAATCTGCTGGTAAAAATATTTGAATCGATGGGGTCGTATGCACTCTATCCGGTAACCATTGCGCGGGCTAATCCATTCACACTGATTATTCCGTTGGTTATGCTTGCGCTGGTTGTATGGCTTTCGTTCAGCAGAGGACGTTTGTATTGCAACACGGTATGTCCGGTGGGCGCTTTCCTGGGGCTTGTTTCAAAAGCGTCATTATTTA
Organism: Bacteroidales bacterium; assembly: GCA_031285575.1. Lineage (GTDB taxonomy): Bacteria > Bacteroidota > Bacteroidia > Bacteroidales > VadinHA17 > LD21. The sequence continues at coordinate 2,172 of JAITVX010000140.1, read as the reverse complement.
AAGTTAAGATAGAACAGCCGAAATGCAACCGGTGCGGTAGTTGCATGTTTGCCTGCAAGGCGCAGTGCATCGACGTGAAGAATCAGTCGGTTGACTTCAGCCGATGCGTAGGTTGCGGCAACTGCATGAAAGTGTGCGATAAAAACAGCATCGGATATGCTTTATGTACTTCAAAGAAAAACAACCTGACAGCTGAGACCAGAACCGACTCGTCGAGGCGCCGTTTCATTGCTTCGAGCATGTTGCTGATATCGGCACTAAGCAGCTTTTCAGTTAAATCTTTAGCACAAAGCCGCAGTCGTATTGAGGCACCAGGCGATAAAACCCCGGCGCCGGGCAGCGGTATAGGAACAGGAAATGAAGCAGTGGACAAGCTGTATCACGTAACGCCTCCAGGTTCAATAAGCCACGACAACTTCCTGAACGCCTGTACGGCCTGCCACCTGTGCGTCAGTGCATGTCCCACCGACGTGCTGAAGCCTTCATTTCTCGAATACGGACTGTTTGGCATCATGCAGCCGTTTATGGACTACCGTGTAAGTTTCTGCAACTTCGAGTGCGTCAAGTGCAGCGAAGTGTGCCCCAGCGGAGCAATACTGCCGCTGACGGTAGAACAGAAGATAACAACCCAGACAGGCAAGGTGCGCTTCGTAGAAAATAACTGCATCGTTTACACCGACAAAACATCCTGCGGCTCATGTTCCGAGCACTGCCCAACGCAGGCGGTTACCATGGCGCCCTACATCGGAGAACTGACAATTCCCAAAATCAACACCGATATCTGCGTAGGCTGCGGCGCATGCGAATATGCCTGTCCGGTAACTCCCTACAAGGCAATTATTGTTGACGGAAACCCTGTCCATGCAATTGCGCAAAAGCCTGTGCAGGAGGAACTGAAAGAAAAGCCTCTTGAAGACTTCCCGTTTTAATACACATGCAGCACGACACAACACGCTATTTCATGTTCCTTTCGTTTGAAGGAACAAACTACCATGGATGGCAGATACAGCCCGGCGTCGCCACCGTGCAGCAAACCGTCGAACACACTCTCGGCCTCATACTGGGCGAAAAGATTTCTGCAACTGGAGCAGGCCGCACCGACGCGGGAGTACATGCCGCAATGTTCTGCATACATTTCAACAGTAGCCGGGATGATATCGACCTGGATAAAAACCTTATATACCGCCTCAATAGATTCCTCCCGCGCGACATAGCCATCAAATCAGTCAGGAAAGTAGTCCCCGGCGCCAGCGCCCGTTTCAGCGCCACAAGCCGGACATACAAATACCATATACTGAAAACAAAAGACCCCTTCCGTGAACGATGGAGCTGGCACATAAACCATTACCTCGACATACAGATGATGAACACCGCCTGCGGCATACTGAAGGAATATACCGACTTTACAAGCTTCAGCAGGCTCCATTCGGATTCAAAAACAAACATCTGCAGCATAATATCGGCGCAATGGACGGAAAAAGACGGACAAACCATCTTCACAATAACCTCAAACCGCTTTCTGCGCAATATGGCAAGAGCCATCACCGGCACAATGGTCGATTTGGGCTCGGGCCGAACAGACATCGACGGCTTCAGAACGATAATAGAAAGCAAAGACCGCTGCAAAGCCGGCCGTTCTGCCCCTGCCCGCGGGCTTTTCCTTACCGGCATCGAATACCCCGGCGATATTTTTATAACATCGGAATAGCGCAGAAAATAATAATGTGAAAAAATATTTTACAGGAACAAGGCAACAAACCGTGCTAATGATATGGTAGCTGTCCCTGCATCCCTGTGTTTAAAGAGCAGCAAAAACCCGCCTCGTTTTTGGTTTTGAGACGGGGTTCCTTCTACGAAAGTCCACTTTTTCCCTGCAGGTAGTCGTAAGCATACATACTGACCGGCAGTATGACTCCCGCCGTACAGTCAGCAGGCTTCCCTGTCCTGCAGAGAGAAAAAGCGGATGAGTTTTGAATAGAGTAAGATAATTTCTGATCTATACTTATTTGGATATATTGAACTTACAATGCTCCTGTTACTTTTTAAATTCCGGCAGGAAATACACGCATTTTTCTAATCTGCCGATGGAGAAGCATATCAAAAATTTGATGCAAAAAGGTATTTTCAGCATAGCGCAGTTTGTTATCTGATTTTGTATATTTGTGTAGCTAT
>JAITVX010000087.1 GCA_031285575.1 Bacteroidales bacterium | reverse complement strand
CGTCAGCTGGTGCGAATGGGAAATGCTTATGAACATTGAGCCGTCTTTAATGAAAGGTTTGTTGTTTTTGTTGTAAACAATACTTGCTCTGCCGTTGGTCAGTTCCGACAGCAGGGCTCTTACACTGAGAAACTCAAACCTCCTTGAGATGCTTCTGAAACTTTTAAAGCGTTTCTTTTCTTCCGGCTGAAGCATTGCAGCCTTGCGGAGCGTGTCGAGGTCTTCTTCAATGCGCCATATTCCAAGTACGGCCGATTCGTTGATATGATATTTAATAATACATCCCATTGTTCAAACTGTCAGTTTTTCCACCGGAGTGTTTCCATCAGCGTAACAATATCTTCTCTGAAATACTCTACGACGGGTTCTAACGAGTCGGCATTTGGCGCCGCTTCGAAATAGAGCGAACCTCGCAGGAAATGCTTTACGCTGTCTGTTGCATAGAACTGTACGGCTGTTGCGGTATTTCCTTTAAGGTCGTACAGTATGCCATGCACCTTTGCGCTGTCGTTGCTGAAAGGGCTTTGGCTTATGGCGTCGGCCCGCGATATGTGGTTCTTAACGTTCATACGGTATGTCTGCTCCATAAGGTCGTCGAAATCGCGGTTTATGCCTTTATAGGTAAGATACAGGCTGGCGCGGTATGCAGGAAATTCTATGTTGAACCATCCCTGTTCGTTATTAAACTCCTTGTTGAAGTTGATCCTGCCGAATGCGGGGTATTTGAATGTGAAGGGGAGCCCGTCTGTTTCTTCAAAGGATGCATATACATGTTCGGGCATGTCTATTCTGAAAAACCCTTTGGGTTTGGGTACCGGCACTTCCCCGCAGCCTGTAACCATAATGATGGCGAGAAACAGCAATGCCGGTCTGAATATCTTACATATCATGTTCATTCTTTTCTATTTTTACTTTAACGGCCTTGATACGTCTCTTGTCGGCTGTTTCGATACTGAATCTGAATCTGTCAATCTCAATTACATTTCCCTTTTGAGGTATTTCTCCGGTAACTTCAAGCAGCAGGCCTGCAAGCGTTTCCGACTCGCCCCTGGTACTGTCAAAATAATCTTCCCTGATGCCAAGCGCCTTGCAGAAATCGTCGAGCAACACCTGTCCCTTAAAGATATATGTCGATTGATCAAGTTTCCTGTAAAAGGTTTCGTCAACGTCGCTTTCGTCGGTAATTTCACCTACTATTTCTTCCAAAACATCTTCCATGGTTACAATTCCGGAAGCTCCGCCATATTCGTCTATAATAACAGCCATGTGTATTTTCTTTGTCTGGAATTCTTTCAGCAGGTCGCTTATCTTCTTTGTTTCAGGTATAAAATAGGGTGGCCTTATCAAAGTTTGCCATGCAAAATCGGCAGATTTCCGGGCATGCGGGAGAATATCCTTTGCATACAGAATCCCTTTTATGGAGTCGAGCGTGTCGGAATAAACCGGGATTCTCGAAAAGCCCGACTCTATTACAAGCGATATTATTTTATCAAAACCGGTTGTTATATCGACGGCAATTACGTTGATTCGAGGACACATTATTTCGCTCGCAACAGTATTGCTGAAATCGGCTATACCTTTCAGCAACTTTTTGTCGTCTTCAACATCACCCAACGAGAGGTCGAATACATTCGTAAGCCCATCAATATTCATGTTCGACGCTGATCTTCTCTTAAAATCGACAGGGATGCTGAATACACGGAAAAACGGTTTCAGCAACGTTATGATAACGTTAACCGGAATGGATATGGCTGCTACCGCCGCCGCTGGGTTTTTACCCGCGTATGTTTTGGGCACTGTTTCGACAATTGCCAAAAGAAACAGTATTGATACCGAGCATACGGCAACTTTAAATACGGTATAAGTTCCGAAATCGAAAACGTTGAAACAGATGGATGCAGCCGCAAGTATGCAAGCCGTACAGGTCAGTGATTTTGTTATCATCATACCGGTTTTGAGCCATGCCGGACGGCCACACAACTTAACCGCCACTTTCGCACCTTTACCTTTATCGCTCCTTAGCTTTTCGATATCCTTTGGCATAAGCGACATGTACACCCCCTCGGCAAACGACAGAAATGCTGATGTGGCCATAAGCACAACAACCCAAATGACGCCCGCCATTACAGTAATATTGCCCGACACTGCCGTATAAAGGTTAGGCTCCAATTGTGTAAGTTTTTATTCAGAAAGGAAGATCGTCTTCATCATGGCCGGCAAATTCACTGTTGTCGAAAGCGCTATCGTCCTTAAGGTCGTTTGCCTGCACCGTATTGCCTGCACCGTATGCTGCTGGCGATTCGGCGGCAGTGTTTCCAACAAAATCGCCGCCTCGGGCCGGTTCGGCAGCATACTCTGCTGGCGCCTGTTTCTTCTCAAGCACAATAAGCGTATCGGCCAGAATCTCCGTTATATACCTTGTAGCCCCGTCTTTATCGACGTATGAGCGGGTTTTGATTTTACCCGTAATATACAACTGACTTCCCTTGCGTACAGTCTTTTCGGCAACTTCGGCCAGCGCCCGCCACAGAACAATGTTGTGCCATTCGGTTGAAGTTACCGTTTCGCCCTGTTTGTTTGTGTACGATTCGCTTGTTGCCAGGCTGAAAGCGGCATGAGCCACCCCCTTGTCAAAATAACGTACAACAGGGTCTTTCCCCACATGCCCCACGAGTATTACTTTGTTTATCGACATAATGTTTGTTTTAAAATATTTGTAAAGATATATAAAAAACTTATACGCAGTCAGCCTTTGTTAAAAACTATCTGTTTTATCATATGATTTCTAAAAATTAATTATACATCTATTTTTTCCCGACATTACGGAAACCGTGATTTTGGTGCCGTCGGGATTTCCGGACGTGATGAAAACCGCGTTGCTGCTGTTTTCGTTTTTCTTCGTCGGTTTCGCCAAACAGTAGCCGGATGTCAGACTTATGCAGAGAAACAATCCAGAAAATGAGTACCACATGGATTGCTTCCCGCTTCGTACCTCGCGGTCGCAATGACAAACATGGTATTGAAGTTCTATTTCCCGAAAAAGTCTGTTCGTTGCCGGGCATGGTACGGATTTACCCGGTAAAATGGTATCAAATCTGCACGGTGCTCGAATTTACCCGGTAAAATGGCATCAAATCTGCACGGTGCTCGAATTTACCCGGTAAAATGGTATCAAATCTGCACGGTGCTCGAATTTACCCGGTAAAATGGCATCAAATCTGCACGGCGCTCGAATTTACCCGGTAAAATGGCAT
>JAITVX010000074.1 GCA_031285575.1 Bacteroidales bacterium | reverse complement strand
TCTCCTTTCATGGTAACGATGCCTGAAACTAATCTGGAATCTATTGACATTGCTTCAACAGGTGTAATTTCTTCGGCAATAAGTATTGTATTTTCGGCAGTTACATTAATGCGGTTTATGTTACGGTTTAAAAGATAACCGGTTATTCTGTCACCTGCATCGCGAAGATCGGATATCCGTGCAATAAGATAGTCGTTGTTTGTTGAGAGGAACATTTCCGACATTTCAGATATGGCAATCTTAACTGCTTCTGATGCTGGAATGTTGCAGGCTATTATTTTCGCTTCAACATCTATACGCAGCTGTTCGTCGGATATAAATTCTATCTGCGTTTCAAGAATGGATTTTTCTTCGGATGTAAGATTAGCTTCAGGAGCATTAACAAGTGTTCTGAGTTCAGCGGCTGCATTTTCAACGGCTTTACTGAATTTGTCTGTTTCAATAGATATTTCTGTTTTGCAATTACCGGTTATGTTACCGGTATTACTGCCTGCTTTGCGGAAAACAAATGCACGGCCAATTGCTATCCCCTGTGAAATAGCTGTTCCTTTCATTTATATAAATATGTTAAGAATGCTTCCGACGAAGCCTAAAACAAGTATGCCGAGAAGTATCCATGTTGTTTTTATGTTTCTGCGTACGAGCCAGAATGCAAAAAACGTGAGTGCGAGTGATAAAAGTCCTGGTGCAAGCTGATCGAGTATCATTTGCAGTGATACTTCAGAACCTTGCGTGCCAATAGTAATAGGTGTTTTTAACGGCATCAGAATAACGGGCATAGCTCCGATTACCATCAGACCCAATATTGTTGCGCCGGATGTCAGTTTTGCCATTATTCCGCTTCTGGCAAGATTTTGCAGAAAACGGTTTCCGGTATTATATCCTGCAAACGTCATGTAATATCGCAAAGAGAAGTGCGGTATGTTAAATATAAGTATAAAAAGCAGAGGCCCAAGCATGTTGCCATCCATTGCGAGCGATACACCTATACCTGCGGCTATTACTTTGAGTGTTCCCCAGAAAAGGGAGTCGAACACGCCGGCAAGAGGCCCCATCAGTCCGGATTTTACAGCATTTATCGACTCTGTGTCGAAGTCTCCGCTTGTTGAATTCTGTTCTTCCATGGCTGCTGTGATACCAAGTATAAGTGTAGAGCCATGCGCCGTGGTATTGAAGAACTGCAAATGACGCCTGAGGGCTGACGACATTTGTTCTTTTGTGTGATACAGCTTTTTAAGGACAGGTATTATGGAGTATGCAAAGCCGGTATTCTGCCATGTTTCAAAGTTAAAGTTTGCTTCGAGTGCCAGCGAACGGAAAAATACCTTGCGCAGGTCGCGTTTTGTTATCTGCCTGTCTGCAACGGGTTCCTGTTCATCGTCGTTGCTATACTCTTCACTGTCGGTGGAATTACCTGCAGCACCGGTTATTATTATTGCAATGATAATGCCCAGCGCTCCGATGGCAATCATTGGCAGTTTAAGATAGCTTGCAAGTATAAAGCCAAGAAAGAAATATACCGCAGCATGTTTGTTAAACATCAGATTCATAAGCATTGCAAACCCAACTGCGGGAAGCATGCTTCCGGCTACACTAAGACCCGACTGAACCCATGCAGGTATGGAATTAAGAAATGTTTGCATTGCTTCGTCGCCAAGTTGAAGCGCCAGAAATGCGAGAGTGCCCATTAAAAGAGGTTTTGTTAGGCCCGAAGCTACGTGTAGTACTTCTATCTTTTTAAAGTTTCCTTCGGCGGCATATTTTTCAAACCGGCTGTTTAGTGCAGGACGTACTACAAACAGTCCGCTTATAATAATCTCTGCAATTATTGACACCGGAATTGCTATTGCCAGAGCTATCTCTGCTCCGTTGCCCGACATGATTGCAAATGCTGTTCCGAGTGCTCCACCGGTTATTACATCGGGTGGTATTGCTGCGCCAACCTTAATGTTTCCCATGAAAATAAGTTCGAGGGTAGCCCCGATGATTATTCCCTGTACCGGATCGCCAAGCGCAAGACCTACCAGAGGGCCGAGTACTAACGGCCTGCTGAAAAGTGCAGCACCCAGAAAGTCTTCCATGTGGCCGAACATTACTACGGCAGTAATTAATAAGTATTCAACTGTCATTGCGGTATGTTTATAACAGAACTGTCTATAATAGTCTTTTTGTCGCCAGGAACCTGTCTTATTTCAAGTTCGAGCCCTCTTTCAAGCAACTCTTTTATAAATGTAATATCATTATCGTCAATAGCTATTGCTTTTGATATCAGCTTTGCTCCTGTTTTCATTCTAATGCCTCCGAAGTTGATTGTTTTTATTTCATTTATTTCTTTAGCTACTGACAATGCGTCGGCAATGCTGTTGACAAGAACAAGTATTTCTTGATTTCTGGCCTTAGCATCGCATAAAAATGCAATAGCATCTTTCAGTGTATAGATTAACAGTTTTGCCGATGGTGGCTTTGCGATGTTAAGCGCCATTTTCTGAAACTCGTCGGTTGCAACTTTGTTATTTGCAATTACTATGCAGTTTATTTTGAGTGAAGGAACCCATGTAAACGATACCTGTCCGTGCAACAGGCGGTCATCTATTCTTATTAGTCTAATCATTTGCCGGTTTAATTAAATTATTTACAAATATAATTTGTTCACGCGCGCTTGCAATGCCTCTTTCAATAATTTCTTCAACAGGATCGCCGGCATCTGCAAGAATTATTTCGAGTATAAGCGGCAGGTTTATTCCTGATATTATATATACGTTTTTCTGCAATGCTTTTTTAATAATTTGATTTGTAACACTGCCTCCAACAAGATCGGTAAATACAATCAGTTCGTCTTCATCATTAAGCATTCCTGTTATTTCTTCTACCTTATCGTCAATTGATTTATTACCGTCTGTATATGCTTCTATAATAAATACATTATCTGTTTTTCCGGCAATAAGTTCAAATGACGATAATATTCCTCCTGCAAAAGAGCCATGTGTTACTATCAGATATTTTCTCATTTTAATATAATATCAGTTTTTATGAGGTTAAAATTAATTAATATAATCTATTTCCTACGAAGCCATACTTTTAACTTCAATTTTTATAAGTTCATTTTTGCGGTAAAAATATACAAGACCGTATTCTTCGTTTAGTTTTTTGCGCATATCTTCTGTGTAGTGCAGGTGCGACTTTTCTACTTCGTTCCATAGCTGAACTATCAGTTCGTCAACTTCTTTACGGTATTGTATGTTTTTTTCCATAAAGTCGTTTATTCTTTTTATATTTATGTTATTGTAATACAGTGCGTGCATAAATTTTTCATACCATACCTTAACTACTGCAATCGTTGGATTTGTTATCGGATTGCCGCCTTTTCTTATCCGCATCTCTTCTCCTTCTATAATTCGTTTTCCCCAGCTTGCTATTTCATTTTCAGATATAAGCGCAGGTGCGTTCAATTCGTCAATATCTATTCCATAAAAAGTTCTTATTTCGGCAGGTAATTCTCCGCGCGATATTGCCATGTTCATAACACGTATGAAATGTGTTATATATATGCGGGCTTTACGAACTGTTTCGGGATAGTTACTGCTTTTACGGTTGTCAATATTTGAAGAATATTTGCATTGCTTAACGCTACTTTCAAAAACAGTGCACAAACGGCGAAGTTCAACAATAAGCTTTGCTGAAAAGGCAAGCTTTCCGGGTGGAAGCTCCTGTGCTTTCTGAAGTGCTGTTTTTATTGCGCGGATGCGGGCTGCATCGGTATTCGGTAATCTTCTGTATGGCATATTGATATATGTTTATATAAAAAATTATGTTTATAACTGCCTGCGAAGATAAGGCATGTTTGTTAATAAAACAAGCCATTCGCAATTAAATTTATTTATTATCAGTATATTTTATTTTAATATCTGTTTAATTTATCTGTTAATAAATTTATTTAATGTTAAAAAAACATAAAATTATGTCATCATGCTTGCTAATGAATATTATATGTATGTATATTTACGCAGTAATTATTTGTAGCATGTACGTATCGAAAACATATATATATAATAAATTATGCAAACATGCACTGTTAAATAAATACAACGCGCTGTCGGTTGTATATAATATAATGTATGTTGAATATAACGCAATATGGAATGAATACAACGCATTGTGCGATGAATACAACGGAATGTAAAAATATATCAACATAATATGGAATGAATACAACGCATTGTGCGATGAATACAACGGAATATGGAATGAATACAACGCACTGTGAGTTTAATACAACGCAATATAAATAGTATAGATAAAAAATATATTTAATAACTTTATTTTTAACCGATATGAATACAGACTATGTGCCAAGATCTGATGCTGAGTTTAGAGACTGGGGGTATCTTGTTGTAGGATATTCAAATGTGAACCATGAACGGTGGCAGGTTGGAGCTATTGCTGCAGATATGCAAAAACGTATTGACGATTTTTCGGCTAAGGTTGAAAAGTGCAAACTGCCTACACGAAACAAGGTAGATACATTTACAAAGAATGAATTGCGAAAAGGTATAGAAAAAGATTTGCGAAACTATATTCAGGGAATGGTTATGCGCAATATAAACGTAACCAATGAAGATCGCAAGAATATGTCGCTTCCCATACGCGATTCAAGGCCTACACCGATAGGCGACCCCGAAGGTCAGGCTATTGCAGATGTATCGTATCCGGGTCGCACACAGCTTATGCTGCGAATAAAGCATGTTGACGGAACACCTTCAAACATACGGTCGAATTACGGTCATCGAATACACTATGGCCTGTATGAACAGGGACAGCCGAGCCCTGTTTCGGGAAAGGAACTTCGTGAAAGCATGTTTACAAAGAAAAAAAGAGAGCTGCTTACATTTAATCAGGAAGATACAGGAAAAACAGTGTTTTTCTGCATACGCTATGAAAACGGACGCGGAGTGCCAGGGCCATGGGGCCCCATGTTTTCGGCAGTAATTCCTTAATAAAAGCAGTTAATTCAGTATTATAAGTAATAATCAGGCGTGCATTGAAAAGGTGTTTGTAATTGTGTTCATATGTTTTGAGTGTTAATAATTCAATGCACCCTGATTTTTTAAATTATATTCAGTTATATGAATATGTTCGATGCAAGTGTTTATATAACCCGCCGTGCATGTCTGCGAAAGCTTGTTAACAACGGAATAGCTGTTTTTATAGGAAACAGTGAATCGCCATTTAACTATCCGGCAAATGCATATCATTTCCGTCAAGACAGTACGTTTCTTTACTATTTCGGAATAGATCTGCCAAACTTTGCGGCTGTTGTTGATTTTGATTCGGGTATCGATACTGTATATGGAAATGATTTCAGTATCAACGACGTTATATGGATGGGGCCGCAGCCAACAGTAGCAGAAATTTCAGCAGGAGCAGGAATATTCAGCTCGCACAAGTTTTCACAACTCGAACATGATATAAATGAAGCATCTGCAAAAGGAAGAAAAATACACTTCCTGCCGCCATACCGTGGCGATACGAAGATGGTTCTCGGTTCGCTGATAAATAAAAATCCATGCGGCATAAGGCAGCTTTCATCTGTTGAGCTTATTAAGGCAGCAGTTGAAATGCGATCGGTAAAGGAAGATATTGAAGTAGCAGAAATTGAGAAAGCCATTGATATTGCGTATAACATGCACACAACAGCAATGCAGATGTGCAGGCCAGGCATCAGTGAGCAGGAAATTTTTGGAAAGATTGAAGGAATTGCGCTGTCTGAAGGCGCAGGCGTTTCCTTTCCCACAATACTGAGCATAAACGGACAGACGCTGCATAATCATTCGCACAAAAATATTCTTACAGAAGGCAAACTGATGGTGGTTGACGCCGGAGCGGAAACAATGATGCACTATGCGTCGGACATTACCCGCACTACGCCGGTTGGTGGAAAATTCAGCACCATGCAGCGCGACATTTACGATATTGTGCTGCGTGCAAACGTTGAAGCCATTGCTGCAATAAAACCGGGTCTGTCGAACAGAGATGTTCATTTCCTTGCATGCCATATTATAGCCGGTGGCCTGAAAGACCTCGGCCTTATGAAAGGCGACACCGGCGAAGCCGTTGAAGCCGGCGCCCACGCCCTGTTCATGCCTCACGGCATAGGGCACATGCTTGGCCTCGATGTTCATGATATGGAAGGACTTGGCGAAGACATTGTTGGCTATGGCGACAAAGCTAAACGCAGCAACAAGTTTGGCGCCTCTTTCCTGCGGTCTGCCATGCCCTATAAACCGGGGCATGTATTTACAGTTGAGCCCGGTTGCTATTTTATTCCGGAACTTATATACAAGTGGCGGGCAGAAAGTAAATTTACAGAGTTTATCAACTACGATGCAATAAGCAGTTACATGCAGGTTGGCGGCATCCGGATAGAAGATAACGTGCTTATTACCGGCAGTGGCAGCAGAAAACTCGGCAAGGCAATTCCTAAAGGCGTTGACGAAGTGGAAAGCATGTGCAGTATTTAATATTACTGTTCAAAATAACCCTTCATCCGTTCAAAAAAGCCTTTGCCGTTTTTATCCGGAACCGGCTCAAATGATTTCGATTCACGGAGCTTTTCAACAACCTTTGCTTCTTCCTTAGTTATGTTTTTGGGTATCCATACGTTTACATTAACCAGAAGGTCGCCCTTGCCATAGCCATTTACTTCGGGAAGCCCCTTACCTCGCAGGCGCAGTATCTTACCCGGTTGCGAGCCTGCTTCAATTTTTATTTTTACCTTGTTTTCTATGGTTGGTATCTCAACGTGTGTTCCCAGAACGGCATCGGGTATTCCGATGAAAAGATTGTAAACAAGGTCGTTTCCTTCGCGTGTCAGTTCTTGGTGTTCTTCTTCGTCGATTAACACAATCAGGTCGCCGTTTATACCGCCGCGCCTTGCAGAGTTGCCTTTTCCGTTCACGGTCATCTGCATGCCCCTGGCTACCCCTGCCGGTATCTTTACGTCTATTACTTCTTCTTTCTGCACAATTCCTTCGCCATAGCAGGCATTGCATTTTTTAGTAATTGTTTTGCCTTCGCCGCCGCACGTAGGGCACACCGACGATGTTTGCATCTGGCCAAGCAGCGTGTTCATTACCCTTGTAACCTGCCCTGTGCCGCGGCACGTTGAACAGCTTGCAATGCTCGACGTGTCGGCAGCTCCGGTTCCGCCACAATGGTCGCAGGCAGAGTATTTTGCTACTTTCAGCTTCTTTTCTGCTCCTGCCGCAACTTCCTGCAATGTCAGTTTTACTTTTACCCGCAGGTTAGCTCCCTTGTTTACACTGCGTCCGCTGCGTCTTCCTCCTGTAAAACCGCTGAAACTGCCGCCGAATGCATCGCCGAAAATATCGCCGAACGAAGAAAAGATGTCATCCATTGTCATTGAATGGCCAAAACCGCCGCCTGAACCGCCGCCCATGCCGGCATGACCATACCTGTCGTAGCGCGCTTTTTTTTCGTCGTTGCTCAGAACTTCGTATGCTTCTGCAGCTTCCTTAAAATGTTCTTCGGCCTGTTTATTACCGGGGTTTTTATCGGGATGATATTTCAGCGCCTGCTGGCGGTAAGCCTTTTTTATTTCATCTTTGGAGGCTTCTTTCGATATGCCAAGTACTTCGTAATAATCTCTTTTCTCCATCTGTCGTTTTTTACCCGGACGCCTCCGTTTTATTTTAAATAATTATTCCCCAATTATAACTTTCGAGAATCTTAATACTTTGTCGTTAAGATAATATCCTTTAAGTGCCACATCAACTATTTTTCCTTTCATTTTTTCATCTGCTGCAGGCGTTTTTGCAACAGCTTCATGTATATCGACATCGAAATCGGCATTCATGGCTTCAATTTCCTTCACGCCATTATGTTTCAGGAAATCATCGAATTTATTGTAAATAAGCTCGATGCCATTTTTCATTCCCTCATAATCTGCCGATTCGTTAAGGTGCTTGAGCGCACGGTCGAAATCATCCATAAACGGAATTATTTTCCGGAGTATATCTTCACCGGCATATTTCGATATATCCATTTTTTCCTTCAGGGTTCTTTTCCGGTAATTGTCAAATTCGGCAGACAGCCTGATATATTTATCCTGCATTTCTGCCAATTTTGCAACGGTTTCCTGCAGTTCCCTGTCAGCTTTGTCAATGTCATTTGCCTGCTCCGTTTCGGTTTTTATATTTTCAGGCTCATTACTGCTGTCTGCCACATCATCATGCACAACCTGGTTGTCATCATTGTTCATATCTGTATTTTCTTTGTTGTCAATAGCTTCAGCGCCGTTTTTCTGCACTGTTTCTTCGTGCTGCCTGTTTTTTTTCCTTATCATATTTCAAATAATTTCAAAAATTACAAAGAGTAATATAACAAAATCACTGCCAACCATATTCAGCCGACAATTTGTCAGTCATTGCCTGCCGGTTCCGCTTCTGAAAAATACAGCCTTGCTGTTCTTTACCTGATATAATGCTGCACATCAACCGAAATTAATCATTTTTCTTTTCCTGCTTACCGGCGTTGCGAAGCATTTCAAGAGCCATCGGTTTTGCTATGTCGTAGTGCGGGCAGATGCGCTCTTTGGGAATGTACTGTTCTATATCCGATTTTATCAGTGTTTCATATACGCCGGGGCTTACTCCGGAAAGAACAACAGACACCCGGTAGTTGTTCAGTGTTTTCAGCACTTCGCGGAAGTTGTGCATGCCGGTTGCGTCGATAAACGGAACGTGCCGCATGCGCAGTATCATAACCTTCGACTTTATGCCTACTGCCTTCAGCACTTCCTTGTATCTGTTGGCAGCGCCGAAAAAGAAGGGGCCGTTTATCTCATAAACCGACAGGCCGCGCGGAAGCGAGTGGTATTCTTCAATGTTGTCGCGGTCGGTTTCAAGCGAATATACTTCGCTCTTCCACGCCATTCGCTGCATAAACAGCATGGCTGCAAGTATCACCCCTACTTCAATGGCAATGGTGAGGTCGGCAAATACGGTAAGCAGGAAAGTTACGAGCAGCACCAGTACGTCGTATATCGAGCCGCGGAGTATTGAGATGAACGACCGCCATTCGCTCATGTTATAGGCAACAACAATCAGTATTCCGGCAAGGCACGCCAGGGGTATCATCGATGCGTATTTGCCGAAAAAGATGACTATAAGGGCAAGTGTTATGGCATGAACTATTCCGGCCACGGGTGTGCGGGCGCCGTTCCTGACGTTTGTTGCTGTCCGCGCAATGGCTCCCGTTGCCGGAATTCCGCCAAACAGCCCGGAAGCTATATTGGCCACTCCCTGTGCAATAAGCTCGGTGTTCGACCGGTGCGAACTGCTCACCATTCCGTCGGATACTACGGCCGACAACAGCGATTCTATGGCTCCAAGCATTGCTATGGTAATTGCGGGCTGAAAATAGTGTGTTATTCCCTGGAGGCTGAACGACGAAAAGTCGCCAAACGAAAATGTATTCGGTATATCGCCGTAAACGCTTTTTATTGTCTGGACCGGAAGCTCGAACGCTACGGCTGCAACGGTCATAAGTATTATCGAGATAAACGCTCCGGGTATTTTCTTTACTATCTTTTTTGAATATACGCCGATGAGTATGGTTGCCCCGGCAATTGCTACAGCCCAAGGGTTTATGTTGCCTATGTTACCGAGGTAAGCTGCCCATTTGTCAGTGAAACCGGCAGGCAGGCTTGCTATTTCGAGGCCAAGAAAGTCGTTTATCTGCGAAGTAAATATAATTATGGCTATTCCGCTTGTGAAGCCGGTAACAAGCGGAATGGGAATGTATTTTATAAGTGTTCCGAGCCTCAGCAGACCGAATATTATCAGTATTATTCCGGCAAGTATTGTTGAAATTATAAGCCCCTGCAGGCCATAAACCTGTACAATGCCAACTACAATAACTACAAATGCGCCCGTTGGCCCGCCTATCTGTACGCGGCTTCCGCCAAGGAATGAAACAATGAATCCGGCTACAATTGCTGTTACAAGCCCCTTGTCGGGACTTACTCCGCTTGCAATGGCAAACGCTATTGCAAGCGGCAGTGCAAGGATGCCTACAATGATTCCGGAAAATATATCGGTCTGAATCTGTGCCTTGGTGTAGCAGCCTTTATTATACAGTGAGAATGTTTTGGGGTAGAACAGCGGTTCCATCTGTTTTAAAATTTAAGCCGCGAAATTATAAAATTAATATTATTCCCAATCAAGTTTCCACAGTCAATTACGCTTCGTCGGTTGCAGGCTTTTCAGGAACCGAGAAGGTGAATGTGCTTCCTTTGCCTTCTTCGCTTTCTACCCATATTTTGCCGCCGAGCATGCGTACAAAGTCTTTGCACAGCAGCAGTCCGAGGCCTGTTCCGGTTTCTGAGTTGGTGCCGGGTGTGGATACTGTGGCGTCGGCACTGAAAAGCATGGCCTGCCTATGGGCAGCAATACCTACGCCGCTGTCTTTTACGCTTATGTTGTAAGAGCCCGCGGCGCGGGTTATTTCAACAGATACGTGGCCTCCGTCGGGGGTGTATTTCAGTGCGTTGCTTATCAGGTTCCTTACTATGGTGCTGAACAGGGTTTCGTCGCTGTCGATTGTGTATTCGCTGCCGGCAGTAAATTCAACTGTTATGTGTTTCGATGCTGCCGAAAGTTCTACGAGGCCAATGATGTAGTTTATTACGTTTCGGGGGTTGAACGGCCGCGGGGTGTAAACTATTTTATTGCTTTGCTGGCGCGACCAGTCGAGCAGGTTTACGAGCAGCTGATAGCCCTGCATAACCGAGTCGTGCATCATGCGGGCATAGTCGATGGCCATTTCGCTGTCGCCGGCTTCGAGGTCGTTTACCATTGTTTCGCTGAGGGCTACAAGGGCGTTGAAAGGGTTGCGCAGGTCGTGCGAAATGATTGAAAAGAGCCTGTCTTTGGTGGCATTCGATGCTTTGAGTTCTTCGGAATACTGTCTGAGCTGCTTTTCGTCTTCAATAATTTTGTCTGACAGTTGCTGACGCTCGCGCAGCGAGGCAATCATTTTGTTGATGGCTACGGCAAAGTCTCCCAAGAAATATACTTTCTGGTCGTAGTCTCCATCGGCAATCTGGGTTATTTGCCAGGTAAGATGGCAAAGCTCGGAGTGCAGCTGTTTGTATGGGTCTGCAAAAAAGTTGCGCCGCGGCGGTTCGGCGTCGAGAACGCCGCGTGCAAGTTCAAGTATAAAACTGCGTGAACTGAGGTACTGGGTGTTCAGCATAATAACCTTTTCGGCAAGGGCATTGAGTTCAGGCGACTGCAGGCCGTGGATATCGCCAATATCGATATCTGCGGCTCCTTTGCCGGCAAGCACTCTGTCGATGATTTCGGTTAGCTTAACTATTACCTGTGTTTCGTCAGCGCAGCCTGTCACGGTTATCTTTTATTTCTTCAGGTTTATGGTAAAGCGGCAGGTTCTTTCGCCGGTAGCCCAGCAGTCGATTTCCTTTACTTCAAATTCCTTGCCGGTGTATATGTTGAATATGCCTTCGATGAATCCTTCGTCGTAGTCGCACACGCTAACGCCCTGTATGGGAAGCCCCGAGCAGTCGAGGTCTTCTGAAACCGTAACCGTGAAGCTGAGGTTTGCGGCGTCTGACTTTTCAACTTTAAGAACGCCTATCTCGAGGTCTATCAGCACGTCGTGCAGCTGCGCCAGAAACTTGTTGAGCGGCAGGGATATGTCGAGTACGTTGCGGCAGAACTCCACGCCGGCAAGCTTGCCGGCTTTGGCCAGTGTTTTTCTTGTAGTTTCGTCGCCGTATTCTTTTTCAAGAACGGCCCGCATTGTGTATTGCATAAGCCTGTAAACAACCACCGATGTTTTGCCTCCCAGATTGGGGCGGCCTTCGTCGATACTGCCGAGCTGGCACCATGAAAAATTATAGCCTTCCATTGTAATCTGTTTTTATTAATAAATAACTGTTAAATAACGTTGCAAATGTATAAAATTCTTTAAAAACAACACATTATACAGCTGTTTTATTCTTTATGTCTGCATAATTATTATATTTTCCGGGCTTAACATTGCCTGTTGGACACTCCTCCCCTATGCTGTGCAAAGGGAACGAAAGGTTTTGAAGTTATAAAAATTTCTGTTTTCTTGCGTGCTCAATATCTTTACTGTTTAATGGTTTGTTATGTGTTTAAAAATAACCGAATGGGCTGCTGAAGATCGCCCTCGTGAAAAGCTTGTGCTGAAAGGCGCCGAAAGCCTCAGCGACGCCGAGCTTCTGGGTATTCTTATAAGTTCGGGAACTAAGGAAATGTCGGCGGTTGACCTTGGCCGCGAACTGCTTGGCTCGGCCGGCAACAGCCTTAATGCTCTTGGCCGCATGTCGGTTAGCGATATTAAAAAGATTCGCGGGATAGGCACTGCCAGGGCTGTTACGGTTATTGCTGCGCTCGAGCTTGGCCGGAGGCGGAAGCAGGCCGGGGCGCCCGATTTGCAGAAGATAAACGGCTCGAAGGATGTTGCCGCAATATTCCAGCCCATGCTTGGCGACCTCTGGCATGAAGAGTTCTGGATTCTGTTTCTGAACAGGTCGAACGGAATAACGGGCAGGGCCAGGTTAAGCCAGGGGGGTGTGAGCGGAACGGTTACCGATGTGAGGTTGATTATGAAAAGGGCGATAGAGCACCTGGCTTCGGCAATAGTTGTGTGCCACAACCATCCGTCGGGAAACGTTGGCCCGAGCGAACAGGACATCAGGATAACCCGCAAAATAGGCGAAGCCTGCAAACTGATGGACATCCTGCTGGCGGATCATCTGATTGTTACCGGCAAAGATTATTACAGCTTTGCCGATAACGGGATGATACGGGCCGGCTTACTTGTTGCTTACAAATGATATCTGCTTGCTGTCGGGCGACCACGACGGGACGTTTATTGTGCCCTGGCCACCGTAGAGGTATGCTATTACTTCGGGCGTTCCGCCCGATGCCGGCATTATGCGCAGCATAACGCGCTTGTATGACGGATGGCTGTTGGGATCTATATCGGCAGGATATGAAAGCATTACAAGCCACTTGCCGTCGGGCGAAACATGCGGAAACCAGTTGTTGTATCCGTCGTCTGTCAGCTGCTCCATGTCTTTGCCGTCGGGTTTCATTCTCCATATCTGCATCATGCCCGTCAGGTTTCCGTTGAAGTATATGTGCCTGCCGTCGGGTGAATATTCGCATCCGTCAACGTGCTGCCCCTGCCCTATGTCGGTAAGCGCTACCTCGCTGCCGCCGCTTACGGGCTTTTTATATATGTTGTATATATCTCTGCCGTCTCTTTGGGCTACATAAATTACTTCTTCGTTGTTGGGGTTCCAGCCGTGCCAGTACGACGGTGTGTGTTCCGTTACCATTTGCGGCGTACCGCCTTCCAGCGGCAGCACGTAAACCGTTGAGCCGCCTCCCGGCATACCGCTTCGCTGGTGGCTTATGGCCAGCAGCTTGCCGTCGAACGATATTCCGTGGTCGTTGTTGTTGTTGTCGGCAAAGCCGGTGTTCAGCTTTTCGACGGTTCCGCCCGTAACCGGAATTTTATACAGCGAGCCGTCCATGTTGAAAAGCAGTTTCCCGCCGTCGGGCATCCAGTTGGGGGCTTCAAACTTGCTGTCTTTTTCGTAAACAACCATTCTCCGGCCGTCCGACACGTTCATTGTTTCGAGCCTGCATCCGGCTGTTTGACCTGAATTTTCGGCAACCGGCCTGTCAATCCTTACGTTCCATATACGTGCTTCTTCAAGTGCGTCGGGGTCGTGGGCGCATACAAACAGGCCGGCAAGCACTTCGCCCGCCATGTTGTCCATCTCGTGGCTGCCTACTGTTTCAAAGGGCTGTCCGTTGTGTGCCACGCGCATTGTAAATGTTTTGCCGGCGCGTTCGAGCTGCACGATGTTATACATCGACGAGTCGGCAAAGAGTTCGTCTTCGGGGTCTCTCATGGCGGCTCCGTACGATGGGCGCCACTGCATAACGGTAAGGCCGTCACTGTGGAGGGCTGCCGTAATGTGGGGCGATTTGCCGTCGGTGGTTTCCCTTACCATCCAGCCTAACTTGCGGTGTACGTTTTTGCCCTGGCCGGTGAATTCAAAATTGGCCGTAAGAATAAAGTCGCCCTGCATTTTGTTGTAGAGGAAATAAAACTCGTCGCGTTCAAACCATATGTTGTATCCTCCGCCTTTCACAGCGTAGCTCTGGTCGGCGGCGTTATAGGTTGCCGAGCCCTTCATTTTGGGCTTACCAACATCGCTGCCGTTTGAAAAGATGCCGGCAGGAGTGTTCTGTTTGCATCCAAGCACAATAATGCCTGAAAGCATGATTGCAAGAAGTGTTTTCATAGTCGGGTATTTTATCTGGTTCAACATTCGGAAGGTTTTTATTATTTTTTTTTCTGGAAACATGCATCAACACTCTGTTCACACCACGGTTATGTATGCCGCCGTGTATTGCGAGTATTCGGCGTTGCGGAGGTTTGTGAATCTGAATTTTTCAATCATATCAGGTTGTTTTTATACATATTTCTTTCCAACTTTTGTTGGAACGCTGTTTTCGTCCGAAATGCCTTTCCAACTTTTGTTGGAATGCTGTTTTTATTTACAGGGCGGCAAGATAGTTTTTATTGTGAAAAAAAATGCAAGCGGAATGCAAAAAAATATTTAATCCGTAACAAAATCTTAATACTTTTTCTCACATTTTAATATTTCACTGCTCTATATTTGCCATGTATAATTTAAATCAAACCGTATGGGTAAAAGTCAGCAAAAAGTTATGATTCTACCGTAACTGGGCAGGCTGCAATTACCGGATAACCTGCTTGTAGAATTACTTCAAAACAGTTTTTTTTATTTCAATTAATTTAAATTTATTACAATCATGAAAAAAATTACCACATTATCATTAAGGCCTGTTAACGCTATTTGATTGCATCCATAATTAACGCTATCAGCAGGAATGCCCAAAACATTCTGTCGAGTTTTTCGTAACGTGTAAATACTCTCCGAAAACGTTTTATCC
>JAITVX010000073.1 GCA_031285575.1 Bacteroidales bacterium | reverse complement strand
TGCTATCTGTTCCATGCTGTCGATGTTAGTGGATTGTGCCCACAAAGATAGCGACGATCTCACATTTACATCCTCTTTGGCGTCTTAGCACGTCATGAGGGTTTCATCTATAAATTTTTTCGTAGGCTCAATTGATAAAGCTATATAAGATTTTCAATTTCCGCAAATGTTTCTTTCGCTTTTTGAAATCTTAATCTGACCAAATCATTCTTGTTTTCTTTTCGCCCAGTCGTTTCCAGTATATAGTTTGATGCTCAAATAAGTTCCGTATTTCCATCCCATCAGCACAAATTCATACGCCTTGTCTTCGTCCGACTTTTCCTTTTCAGGTTTATCAAGCACAAGCAGCAGGTCCCAATCCGAATCAGGATGGTTGTCGCCGCGAGTCTGCGAACCAAACAATACCATGTTTATCACGGAATTCTTTAAACTTGGAAACGCAACTTGCTTCGTCAGGACATTGTGATGCAAAATTGAATAAGTTCATAACATAATGTTTAAATACATACAAAAATAAAAAATCAGGTCTAATAACGGATATTCATTTAATTTTAAATGTGCCATATCTCTACGGCAACATGCCATCATCGTCAATGTTGCCGAGAAGTTCGTACAGCAGGGAGCTTTCAAATCCGCGCGACAGTCCGAACCGCATCAGCTTTGCTTTCAGTTCGTAGCTGTTCTTTGCCTTTACCGATTTCCGGTGTGTTTTAATAATTGTTTCAAGGGTTGTTATATAACGGCTGCTGTCAATTGAGTCGAGGGCCATGTCTATTATTGTCATGGGGATTTTCTTTATTTTCATGTGCGAGGCAATCTTGATTTTTCCCCATTTGTTGTAATTGAACTTGTCCTTTGCAAAGGCTGTGGCGTAGCGTTCTTCATTAATAAAGTTTTCTTTCTGCAGTATATCAGTTATCTCATACATATCGGGTTTTGATACTTCCCACTGTTCAAGTTTTTTTTCAATATCACTTATGCAATATTCCTGCCGCGAACATATCTGCATGGCTTTTGTCAGCGCAGTTTTAAGATGAGGTTTTTCTTCCATTTTTTGTTCCTTTTACAAACCTGTCTTTCCCGTTAATATCTTTAATAAGCCTGATGCCGGCATAGTCGTATTTCCTTAACAGGCTCTCCATTTCATTTCCCATGGCTTCATTTATCTCAAAATATATTTTCCCTTCCGGTTGCTGTATGGCGGCTGCAATTTCAAGAATTGCATCGTAAAATACAAGCGGGGCCGAGTCGTTTACAAACAGCGCCGATGCCGGTTCGTAATCGAGCACGTTGCGGTGCATGGATGCTTTTTCTGAATCACGTATGTATGGCGGGTTACTTATAATGATACCGGGGCGTAATGAAAGAATAGCCGATGGTATAAAGATATCTTCGTGTATAAATTCAACTTCAACGTTATTGATCTCAGCGTTATATTTTGCAACGTCGATAGCCCCGGCAGAAAAGTCTGTCCCGAAAACAGATGCTCCCGGCAGGTTTTTTGCCATGGCAATGGCAATACATCCGGAACCAGTGCCGACGTCAACGATTTGACCGTTATATCCTGTGTTTTCCCTGACAATAATATTTGCAAGTTCTTCAGTCTCCGGCCTTGGTATAAGCGTGGCCGGCGAAAGCGTTATGCGGCAGTTGTAAAACTCCGTTTCGCCAATAATATACTGCACCGGTCTGCCTCGTTTCAGCTCGCCGACTATTTCAAGTATGGCAGACACGGCAGGTTCTGGCACGGAGGTATTCATGTCATACAGCATATATAACCTGTAACCGGGGAGCGTTGCCTTTATTATTATGAAAAACATGGCACGCAGTTCACGCCTGGCATACATGCCGCCCAATTCGACGGACATGTGTTGCCGTATATCGTTTAATGTATATATCTTTGCATTCACATGCCAAAAGTAGTGCTTTGACAGAACATAGCCATATAAAATACATGCAAAGATGCCTTGAGCTTGCATCGGGGGCCAAAGGGCTTACGTATCCCAATCCCATGGTAGGCTCGGTTATTGTGGTGGAAGGGAGAATAACAGGCGAAGGCTTTCACCTGCGTGCAGGTAGCCCTCATGCGGAGGTCAATGCCATTAATTCGGTTAAGGATAAAACACTGCTCGGGCAGTCAACGCTCTATGTAAACCTTGAGCCGTGTTCGCATTTTGGCAGAACTCCTCCGTGCGCCGAACTTATCATATCGTCGGGCATCCGCAGGGTTGTTATTGGCACAACCGACACAAGCGGCAACGTATCGGGCAAAGGCATCGAAAAGTTGAGAAGCGCCGGATGCGAAACAATAACCGGCGTTATGGAGAAAGAGTGCCGGCATTTGAATCGCAGGTTTTTTACATCAACAGAAAAGTGCCGCCCATATACGGTATTGAAATGGGCGCAAAGTTCCGATGGCTTTATTGACAAAGCAAGGGAACGCACCCGCCCGCCCGCCCCAACGTGGATAACCGGCGCCGTTGAAAAGAACCTTGTTCATAAATGGAGGGCAGAAGAACAGGCAATACTCGTTGGGGCAGGTACGGCAAGAGCCGACAACCCGCGGCTGGATGTGAGGGAATGGACAGGAAACCAGCCGGTGAGGATTGTTTTAAGCCGCTCGGGGCAGGTTGACATGGGGCTGTCTGTTTTCAGGCAGGAGGGAGTATGGATTATGTTTACACCGGCAACAGACAGCAAGCATGGCGGGCATATTGTCGGTATCGACGGCTCGCTGCCGGCAGCTGCACAGGTTCTGGAATACCTGCATCGGCAGGGCATCCAGTCTGTTTTTGTTGAAGGAGGCGCCGAAACCATCAATCATTTTATCACAACCGGACTGTGGGACGAAGCCCGTGTGTTTACCGGCAAAACGCCGTTTGGTGCGGGTGTTAAGGCTCCCGAACTGCCACCGTCGGCCCGACTTGAAGAAACCGTCAGGCTCAGCGGAAGCCGTCTCGACATATGTGTCAATAGTACAAATCGGCAGTAACAGTGTTTCACAAAGCGCAATGTGCCGGTTCTACCATGGCAAACGCATGAAACTGGCTTTTACGGTGTTTTTGCATCAATTGACGCAACCTTCATGCAGCGCTGCAGGAGACTTGCGTCGGTTGACGCAACCTTCGCGCAGCGCTGCAGGAGACTTGCGTCAGTTGACGCAACCTTCGCGCAGTGGTGCAGGAGACTTGCGTCGGTTGACGCAACCTTCACGCAGTGGTGCAGGAGACTTGCGTCGGTTGACGCAACCTTCACGCAGTGGTGCAGGAGACTTGCGTCGGTTGACGCAACCGCCTGTTCGGAAGTATTTATTTTTTTTTATTAATCTTTTAAATTAAAGCAGTGCTGCAATGCATTGCGGCCTGCCCGAATAACAGCCGGCCGGCAACAAACCTGACACATAAAATTTCATGCGTTTGCCCTGACCGGTTACAGTTTCACCTGCATAAGTAAGAGTTCTGAACAGAACACAGCCTACACTGCAAACCAGTATGAAAGCTTCACGAGGAAAACATTGTGCGGAGTTACTCGGTACAGCTCTTTAAGGTCGTTTCCATAAGCAAAGTCGCCTCTGTCGGCTTCGCTTGTCTTGCCCTGCGACCATACGAAGTAGAGCGTTGAGCCGGGACGGTATTCCCACCGGGCAACAAGATTCGAGCGCACCTGCCTGAAGTTGAAATCGGGGTTCGACACCGAAAAGCCGCCTTTGCCGTAAATGCTGTATTCATCGTCTTCGGCATTGTAGGCTATCTCGCTGCCGTCGAGAATGTGAAACCTGTCGGCAAACCTGCCGGCCATCGGGTCGGTTATGTTTTTAAGGTTGGCGTATGTGCCGGCCGAGATGTAGGGCTGGGCGTAGTATTGTATGCTAAGTTCGGGGTTTATTGCGTAGTTTATGCGGAAGTTGAGGTTTACGAGTTGCTGGTTTATTTCGCCAAAAAGATATACGGGGGTGCCGTTGGTGGTTCCTTCGTCGATGTATTGCATTGCCTGCCGTGTTTTGTTGTATGTTGCGCCTGCCGAGAGGTGGAGCGAGTTCAGGGGGCGGTAGTCGGCGTATATCGAATATTCGCTTGCCTTTCCGTATCCGGCGTCACCTGTCTGGAACCATACTCCGATGCCGAAGCCGAGTTTTTTAGTGTAGTCGGATTCGATGCCCGTCCATGCGCTCTGTGTTCCGGGGAGTGTCATTTTGGGGCCTCCGCGCAGCATTCCGGGTTCTGTTCTCTGGCTTGTGCGGTTTATGTCGCCGTCGAGCCGCCACATGTTCTTGAACTGCATGTGGTAGTTTACGTTTATGTTCGACGACAGGAAGTCGCCGTCAAAGTTCCAGTACATCCAGTGGTTGGTGTTTATGTACATGTTGTTGAATATTGCAAACGGATTGTTGAAGTTAAGCGCAGCCCAAACAGCCTGGTGTATAACGTCGCTCGAGCGCATGTAGCCTATGTCGTTAAACTCCAGTTTTGGCGACCTGGCCGTAAGGCTCGTCTCAAATTGCAGTACCTTCCGGGTTGTTCTTCCGAACTTTACTGTGCTGCCATATCCGGTAAGCTGTGTGGCCGACGAATCGACCGAGAAGCTTCTGGCGTCGGGACGGTGGAAATATCTTGCCGACGACCTCTGGGTTGAAATCATGGCTTCGTTTCCGCCTGCCACGCTGCTCATTTCGGCGTTTCCGGCCACGTACCATTCCCTCTGGTGCCATGAATGCTTGAAGTCGAGCCCGGCAGTATATGCACTTTTATGCAGGAAACTGACGCCGTCGGAATCAATATCTCTGTTTACAGCCGTAACAATGCCCCCAAGCGTCGATTCGCCCTTGTTGAAATCCTGCTGCACCCTTCCCACAAAATAGTTCGTAAGCGGTTCAACTGTTACTTTCCGCCTTTCGCCGGCGTGGTCAATTGTGGCAACCTCTTTCGACGTAACGCTTTCGAGTATTCCTACCGACAGCCCCTTTCTTGTTTTCCCCGACACCTTCATGGCTCCTATTATCCTGGCTGCATCGGGCATGTCTATGTACTCGTTGTCTTCAAGGTCGGGATCGTATTGCGGCGATCTGCCTATGCGCCGCGGGTAGAACAGCACGTCGGAGCCCATGTTGTGTATAGTAATAGTCTGGCTCGGGTAGAACTGGAATATGTTGCGTCCTTCAACAAAGAAAGGGCGCTTTTCCGAGTAGTATGTCTCGAAGTCGGTAAGGTTTACCTGCGAGGGGTCAGCTTCAACCTGCCCGAAATCGGGATTTACGGTAAAGTCGAGCATGAAGTTGTTTGTGAGGCCAATCTTGCCGTCGAGACCTCCCGACAGCGACGACGACTTTCCGGTTTTGAAAGGGTCGCTACCGTCCTTTTCATATCTTTCTATCTTCCCCAGTGCGTATGGCATCAGCTCTATCTGTCGTTTGGGCTTTATGTTTTTTATACCGCCGAGTTCTCCGAACAGGCTTATCCTGTCGGGCGCTCCCTTTG
>JAITVX010000009.1 GCA_031285575.1 Bacteroidales bacterium | reverse complement strand
GAGTTTCTGTTTCATGCCTCCGGAAAGCTTTCCTGCAGGCCTGTTTTTAAAAGGCTCGATGTGCGAATATATGTCGGCTATAAGGTCATAGTTTCCCTTTACGCTTGTCCCGAATACTGTTGCGTAAAATTCCAGGTTTTCTTCAATGGTTAAATCCTGGTAAAGGCTGAACTTGCCCGGCATGTAACCGATACGGCTTCTTAATTCCCGGTAGTTGCGCACGCAATCCTTTCCGAGCACCTTTATTGTGCCTTCGTTGGGCAGCAGCAGGGTTGCAATAATACGGAGGAGCGTGGTTTTGCCGGCGCCATCGGGGCCAATCAACCCGAAAACTTCCGATTCGTCCACGGATATGTTGATATTGCTTAACGCTGTCGTTTCTCCAAACCGTTTGCCGACTTCACGAACTTCAATAATCCTGTCCATTTTGTTGCATGTTTACAGTCAGAATATTGCTTCGCCCGGCATGCCCGCTTTG
The DNA here is from genome assembly GCA_031285575.1 of Bacteroidales bacterium. Taxonomy (GTDB): domain Bacteria; phylum Bacteroidota; class Bacteroidia; order Bacteroidales; family VadinHA17; genus LD21. Next base: position 7,584 of record JAITVX010000009.1, on the reverse strand, counting down.
ATGGAACCGTCGTTGACTACGCTTATTTCAACAGCGTACACCATTGTTACCCTGTCTTCCTTAGTCTGAATAATTTTAGGTGTAAATTCAGATTTTTCAGAAATATACCTGACAGTTCCTTCAAACTCTCTGAAGCCTTTTGCGCCGTCGTCAATCCTTACGTTACATTTTGCTCCTGTTTTTACGTCGGCCAGTTGTCCGCCGCTTACGTAAGCTTTAAGCGTAACGACCGAAAGGTCGGCTATTTTGGCAACGGGTTTTCCTGCTGCGGCAATTTCGCCTGCTTCGGCGTATGTCTCAATAACAGAGCCTTTCAGCGGCGATGTAACCTGGCATCTCCTGATTTGTTCGTCAATCGTAGCTTTTTTAGATTCAATAACTGAAAGTTCTGCAATTACCGATTCTTTCTGCGTATTGCTGACGTCTATCTGCTTCCTTATAGATGTGGCCTGCCCCGCAAGGTCGTCGAGCTGCTTTTGGGTGGCAGCTTCGTCTTTCAGCATTCTTTCAACCCTCGATATATCTACGTTAAGGTTTGCAATCTGTTGCTCCAAAACGGCATTCTGTGCATTTATCGATGTTATGCGTGTTCTGACGCTTTTCATAGTTGCATCCATTTCGGCTTTTTGCAGGCTCAGCAATGCAGTGTCGATAATGGCAACTATGTCGCCTTTGCCAATCTGGCTGCCTTCTTCGGTATTAAACCGGATTATTTTACCCGGAACTTCGGGTGAAATAATTATTTCGGTAGCTTCAAAGTTGCCGTAAGCGTCGGCGTTGTTTCCGTTGTCTTTGCAGCCTGCCACTATGGCAAGTAATGCTAAAAGTAAAAATCTGGTTTTCATTTTATTCCGTTTTATTATTTTTGTTTATAAAGTTAATTAACATGTAAGGGTTATTCTATATCTCTGCCGCTGAGATTCATGTATTCCACGCCTGCAAGCGCGAGTTTCAGCCTGTGTATGTCACTGTTGACTGCAGCGTTTTTTTCCGCGTTAAGTTCTGCCATATATTCGGCAGCGGTTATTGTTCCGTTATCGTACTGCGATTCGGCTGTACGTGATATTCTTTTCCTGAGTTCCAGCAGTTCCTCATCGCTTTTTATCATCTCTTCCAGGCTGTTTATCTCACTCATTTTTGTTTCGAGCATTCTTCTAATATTATCAGTCATATCGGTTTTCCGGTTTTCAATAATTCCCTGCTGAATAGCTATAACCTGTTTTTCGTTTTTCGTTTTGTTCCAGTCGAATATGTTCCATTTTATTCCTGCACCTATTATATAATATGTATCGAATGAATCTTCCAGAAAATTTTGCCCCGGAGGGTTACCATAACCTGCTGTTGCAAATCCGAATGCTTTTGGCAGCCTTTTGGTTTGCGTCATTTTCATTGCGGCCGACAGCTGTTCTCTTTTAAGGTCAAACATTTGCAGCTCATGCCTTGTCAATTCTTCATCATTCCGGTACTCGGGCTCGGGAACGGCAAAACTGGTTAAGTCGGTTATCTCCGTTCCGGTCATGTCCGACATTATTTTCATCAGCGCCTTCTTTTTCGATTCTATTTCTGCCATCTGCTGTTCAATACTGATTTTTTCCGATTTAATAATGTCCATGTCATGCTTTAGCTTAACGCCGTTGGTTATTGCGCTTTCCATCGCATTCATTCTCTTTTCCATCAGTTGCAGGTAATTACTGAGAATTTCTTTTTGCCTGCCAAGAAGTATTATATTGAAATAATAAGCGTTTATTTCTCCCCTTATTTTATATTCATCTATTTCCACCTGTTTTTCGTTCAGTTTCAACTCGGCCTGCTCCATTGCCCTTGCATTTTTAATGGCGCCGCCGTCGTAGAAAGTCTGGTTGATATCGAGTGTTATTTTATACTGATCTTTTGGCATTGAATGAAATACCGAAGACATTGCAGGCACAGCGGCCATTGCATCGGAAAAATCTACAATATCCGAATTATATAATGCACTGGCATTAATATCGAGCGTTGGAAGCCAGCTTTTCAAAAGATTTTCATCTTTTATTTCAGCAATACTTGAATATGCCTCTTTTTCACTCGACAGGGCGTTGTTTGCAGTAGCAAGTTCATAACATTCCTTCAGAGTAATCAGCGTTTGCGGCGTTACGCCGGTAGTAAACAACACGGCAATGATTATTACCAATAATAGCTTTTTCATTTTCTTACATTTTTATTTATTATATTGTGTAACTTTTTCTGAATTTTCATGTTCCGAACCGGATGCAATGGTAGATTGACTGTTTAAATTCATGCTTTTCAACGCTCCGATAACAAACTCTGCTGCAAATTCTTTTCGCATTTCAAAGTAATCATCAAACTGCAGATTCACTTTTTTGAGAACACCCTCAAGTATTCCACATGCCACAAACGGAAATATGCTTATGGATATAATAGTAGATGTAATTTGAACAATGCTGTCGATGGAAAGTGCATTACCGCCAAGCTCTGTACCATGCTGCTTTTTTACAGTTTCCCAAAACAGCTTCACATCAATATTTTCAAGGAATTTTTGCACTCGCGCCGGTTTCCTGTTAATTTCGTTCAGCACAAAAAGAGGAAGCGCTGAATTTTGTTGCAGAAAAGCGATATGCTCTCTGAAAAAAAATCGGACTTTGTCTTCCAACGTTAAATCAGGGCTTAAAACCGGTATGAACTTTGAGAACAAAGTTTTTGCAAGTTTTTCAAAAACTGCATCAAAAAGTTTGTCTTTCGACCTGAAATAATAATGCAGCAACGATTTGTTTATACCTGCAATATCGGCAATATCCTGCATCCGTGCTCCGTCCATTCCTTTTGCAAGAAACACCTGAGTTGCGGCCTCAAAAATCTTTTCCTCAGTAAGTTTGTCTTTTATTTCCATATTGTCTTTATAGTTTAATTTTATAGATAAATTATTTGGTTTAACCAGACGGTCAAAAATAAAACAAATTTTTCATTCCGCAATAAAAAAGTGAAAAAAATAAAAAAATATTTTCGAGGGGCTTTTAAAAGACTGACAATAAAAGTTTGTTTTATAAGATATTTTTGTAACTTCGGCCTGTTTTATGGATTTGCAACAAGTTAACATAACCTATACATTATAACGATGAAAGTTGATTTTCTCTTTGAAACAAGTTGGGAAATATGTAATAAAGTTGGCGGCATACATACCGTCGTTTCAACAAAAGCCCTGAACATCATTAACGAAACAGGCTACAGTAATTATATTCTGATTGGCCCCGATGTATGGCGGGAAGATGATAAAAACCCCGAATTTATTCCCGATGAAACATTATTCTCCGACTGGAAACAAAAAATTTCAGCCGAAGGACTGAAGGTGAGGACTGGTCGGTGGAACATAGCAGGCAATCCTGTTGTGATATTAATCGACTTCACCCCCTATTTCGGGCAGCAGAATGAAATCTTTACACAATTCTGGGAAACCTATAAACTCGACAGCATTACAGGGCAGTGGGATTATATCGAACCTGCTCTTTTCGGATATGCGGCTGGGAAAATTATTGAAAGCTACTCTTCGTTTTATCTCGATCAGCATTTCATAGTAGCCCAGTTTCATGAATGGATGACAGGAACAGGAATACTTTACCTGAAAAAACACTCACCATGGATAGCCACATCGTTTACAACCCATGCTACGGTTCTTGGACGATGTATTGCCGGCAACGGCAGGCCTCTGTACGGTAAAATGGCAACCTACAATTCTATGCAGGTTGCCCGTGAATTTAATGTTATAGCAAAACAGTCGCTCGAAAAAGTTGCGGCAGCCGAAGCCGACGTATTTACTGCAGTAAGCGAGATAACAGGAAGAGAATGCAGTCATTTTCTTGGAAAACCGATAGATATTGTTACTCCAAACGGCTTTGAAGATTCGTTTGTGCCGAAGACTGAAATATTTGAAGAAAAAAGACTTGCCGCCCGCAATAAGCTGATTAAAACCGCTGAAGCAATATTGGGCTATTCGTTGCCACACGATTGCATGCTTGTGGCAAACAGTGGAAGATATGAGTTCAGGAATAAAGGAGTTGATATCTTCATCGACTCGCTTGGCGAACTGAATAAAAAAGATAACCTTCAAAAAGAGTGCGTTGCCTTTATACTTATGCCTGCCTACCACAAAGGGCCACGGCAGGATATTGTCGATATTCTATATCACGGCTCGCAACCAACGGGATGGGATAAATATCTTAGCCACAGTCTGCATTATCCATCGTCAGATCCTGTTTTAAACCGGATTACCGCAAACGGACTTGACAATAATCAGCGCTCTAAGGTAAAAGTCCTTTTTATTCCGTCATATCTTAACGGTAATGACGGAATATTCAATATTGCATACTTTGATTTGCTGATAGGTTTCGACCTGTCGGTATTTCCATCATATTATGAGCCGTGGGGCTACACTCCGCTCGAAAGTCTTATGTTTTCTATACCTACGGTTACAACATCGCTGTCGGGTTTTGGGCATTGGGTTAAAACATATTTCAAGGAGCCGGGCAATGGAATAAGAGTGATAGAGCGAAATGACGACAATGAAAAGGAAGTGGCCGATGAAATATGCGGATTCATGGAACAGTTCCTTGCGCTAAACGATAAGGAAATATCTGATGCCCGGAAAAAAGCCTATGAAGTATCGAGGATTGCCGTATGGGATACGCTTGCAGCGCATTATTTCAACGCATACGGCATGGCGCTTGTAAAAAGCGCCGAAAGAATGGCCGGTGAACCCCGTGAATTTGCACGTTTTGTTGAAGCGCCGGGGCTTACAGTCAGAAAACCGCATCAGGTACCTGTATGGAAAGATATTTATATTCAGAACGTGGCGCCCGAAAAGCTGGGGTTCCTTAAAGAACTTGCAAACAACCTGTGGTGGTCGTGGAACTCCGATGCCGAACGCTTTTTTAAGAACCTCGACCCGTCGCTGTGGGATGAAACAGGACATAACCCCAAGAAACTTCTTGAGAAAATTGGCTACAAAAGGCTTCTTGTGCTTGAAAACGATGAGGAATTTCTTGCCGACCTTAAATCTGTTGAGAAGAAATTCAAGAACTACATGGAAAGGCCGGAAAATACTGCCAAACCTTCGGTTGCATATTTTTCAATGGAATTCGGAATACACCAGTGCCTCAAGATATATTCAGGCGGGCTGGGAATCCTTGCAGGCGACTATCTGAAAGAAGCCAGCGACTCCAATCTTAACGTAACAGGCATAGGGCTTCTTTACCGGTATGGCTATTTCAAGCAGAAAATAGGGCTGCGGGGCGAACAGCTTGCAATATACGACTCGGAAGACTTCTCAGGCCTGCCGGTTTTGCCGGTGCAGGACAATGCAGGCAACCAGCTGTATGTAACACTTGCGTGGCCGGGGCGTAATATAACCATTCGTGTATGGGAAGCAATGGTGGGAAAGGTGCGGCTTATACTTCTCGATACCGACTGCAATGAAAACACACCCGAAGACAGGTCGGTAACACACCACCTCTATGGAGGCGACAACGAAAACCGGCTGAAGCAGGAGCTTGTGCTTGGCATAGGTGGCATGAGAACCCTCGAAGCCATGGGAATTACAACCGACCTGTATCACAGCAACGAAGGGCACTCGGCCTTTATAAGCATAGAAAGGCTGAGAAAGCTTATTGCCGACATGCACCTCACATTTAACCAGGCGCTTGAAGTGGTGCGGGCCTCAACGCTGTTTACAACACATACGCCGGTTCCGGCAGGGCACGACGCCTTTGAGGAAGACCTGCTGAGAAAATACATATCGCATTATCATAACCGGCTGGCCATTACATGGAACGAACTGATGGCGCTCGGCCAGTGTGAAGGCGAGGAAAGCAGAAAATTCAACATGAGCTATCTGGCGGCACGCATGTCGCAGGAAATAAACGGCGTAAGCAAGCTGCACGGCAAGGTGAGCCGCGGCATGTTCAACAAACTGTGGCCCGGATACCTTGAAGAAGAACTGTTTATAGGCCATGTTACCAACGGTGTGCATCACCCTACATGGACAGCACCCGAATGGCGCGAAGTTTACAGCGAAATTACAGGCAGAGCCGACTTCGACCAGACAGACAGGCGGCTGTGGGAAAAGCTTTACGACGTTGACGATAAACGAATATACGATATTAAGACAGGGCTTAAAAAGAAACTGTTCGTCAGCATACGGAAAAACCTCCAGGCAAGCATGCTCGAAAGGCATGTAAGCCCGCGAACACTGCTGAACATCAGCACACACCTTAACGACAGGGCGCTTACTATAGGATTTGCACGCCGCTTTGCAACATACAAAAGAGCGTCGCTGCTGTTCCGCGACCTCGACCGGCTCGACCGCATTGTAAACAACCCCGACCGCCCCGTACAGTTCATATACGCCGGGAAAGCCCACCCGCACGACGGAGGAGGGCAGGATTTGATTAAAAGAATACTCGAAGTAGCACAAATGCCACGCTTTGCAGGCAAAATTTTATTTCTTGAAAACTATGATATTGAACTTGCAAAGTATCTCGTAAGAGGAGTAGATATATGGTTAAACACACCAACCAGACCGCTTGAAGCATCGGGAACAAGCGGCGAGAAAGCCGTGATGAACGGCACAATACACTTCAGCGTACTCGACGGATGGTGGGTTGAAGGCTATCACGTATTTGCAGGATGGGCGCTGCCCGAAAAAAAATCGTTCGACAACCAGGAACTGCAGGATGATGTAGATGCCGAAACCATTTACAACATGCTTGAAAACGAAATAACACCGGCATACTACTCTTTTAACGAACAGGGCGTTCCCGCCGAATGGATAAGCATGGTTAAGAATACAATGGTACGTGTGGCGCCGGAGTTTACCATGAAAAGGCAAATAGACGACTATTATGCGAAATACTACAACAAACTTGCCATACGCAGCAGGTATCTTACCGGCAATAATTTTGAAAAGGCGAAATCGCTTGCCGACTGGAAAGACAAACTGAAGGCAGGATGGGACAACATAGAAGTGCTTAACTACAGCTTTGAAAAAACCAAAGACAACATCTATAAATCCGGTCAGGAATACAAGGCCGAAGTGGCGCTGTCGCTGAAAAACATTCCGGCCGATAACGTTGGAGTGGAATTTGTAATAACCACCTTCAGCAAAACAGGAGAATACAAGTATGTTGACCGCGAAGTGTTTGAACTCATAAGCTGCAAAGGCGACAAATGCTATTACAGGTCGAAGTTTACACCCGAAAAAGCCGGCTCGTTCTATTACGGCATACGAATTTACCCCAAACATGAAGACCTGCCGCACCGTCAGGATTTTTACCTCCTGCGCTGGATAGATTAGCGTAATTGAATAAAAACATGCCAAACACCGTAAACAATATAAAATATTCTGCCGTAGCCGATGCAACTCCCGCCACGGGCTTCGGCATACTTGCGTCAGCCGACGCAACCCCAACCAGCGCCGGTCATTGCGAGTTTCCACCCCAAATTTTGTGGCATAATGGCGTGATGACATTTGGAAGCTGTTACATTTGCGGATGTCCGCACAGTTTGACCGGTTTGTGTATAGTGTATTTTACCTGT
>JAITVX010000200.1 GCA_031285575.1 Bacteroidales bacterium | reverse complement strand
CTGCCCGGATGGTGGAATGGTAGACACGCAGGACTTAAAATCCTGTGGGCATAGAGCCTGTGCGGGTTCAAGTCCCGCTCCGGGTACTAAACAGGGAAAAGTCGCAAATATCTGATTACAATTTGCGACTTTTTTATTTTACACATGCACAACATCTGCACAACTTGGAAAAATTACGGCTCACCAATAAAACCGGTCGGGACGACAAATTATAACTTAACCATTCCGATTTTATTCATCAGGTCAAGAATCTGCAACTGTCTTTTCTGCATGTATGCAGTGGGCTTCATTGGGTCGCGTTTCAGCGGCGAGGGCAGTATGGCAGCAATCATAGCCGCTTCTTCAGGCAACAGGCGTGAGGCCGGTTTGCAGTAGTATGCCTGCGCTGCTACCTCAATTCCATAGATGCCGCCACCCATTTCAATTACATTCAGATACACCTCCATTATGCGCTGTTTGCTCCACAGCAGCTCTACCCACACGGTAAACCACACCTCAAGCCCCTTGCGGATATAACTGCGCCCATCCCACAGGAAGACGTTTTTGCAGGTTTGCTGGGTAATGGTACTTGCTCCGCGCAAACGCCTGCCCTTACGGTGCTGTTCGTATGCCTTGCGCACCTCCGCGAAATCGAACCCGCGGTGTTCAACAAACCTGTTGTCTTCGCTTGCCACAACAGCGTTTACCATGTGTTGTGATATATTTTCATAAGAAACCCACGTCATTTTGCCACGATTTTTTATACCATCTATCGATCGGCTTATAATTAACGGTGTAACAGGCGGATTGATGTACCGGAATGCTACCACCGTAACTATCGAAACGAGCATTGCAGCCAGCAACACGATACCCATCCACCGGATGATTATTATTACAGCCAATTTCTTCTCAGGCTTGCCTTTCGATTTCTTTTTCCTTTTTAATGCTGCTTTCATGTTACTCTTTTTTTGTCATTGGTGAGCGTTTTTTTCGCTGCAAAAGTACAATTATTGCCGTTTAGCCCCCCCCATGTAAGGATAAAATCTTTTTGGTAGTTCCATGCTGTTATATCCCTGAGGACATCATAAAAAAGGTTAAAATAAGAAAAAAATACTGCTGCCCTTGCTAAATATTTAATAATAGCATATATTCGCACCCTATATGAAAATAAGGTATAACCTATTATAACTTGAGAATTATGAAAAAACTACTGAAATTTATTTCACTTGCAGCAGTTGCAGTTTTAGTATTCACCGCATGCGAAGGGCCAATGGGACCAACAGGGCCTATCGGTGAAAAAGGGCCAGAAGGACCACGAGGAGAAAAGGGCGATGACGCTTTGTGTAGTGTTTGCCACTATTCGGCAAATGTTCAAAAAATCACCCATGATTATGACTACTTTTCAGCGCATGGCACAGGAGATGCCTATACACATGGAAACAGAACGGCATGTGCTCCATGCCACACAAACGCCGGTTTCCTTTATATGAGAGGCGAGTCGCCTAATGCAGCGTATGCGGTTAAGGCAGAGCCTATAACCTGCAAAGCATGCCATGCCGATTATCATAAAGACGGATACGAGTGGGGGCCAACTACGCTTACCACTGTTGCCGAGGTACCCATGGTTATGTATGGCGGCACAAAGACCATTAATTTTACCGGCAATGCAGCCTCGTCGAACCTTTGCGCAACATGTCACCAGCCAAGAGCTGTAAACAAAACCGGTGGAGGTGTTATAAACTACGACTTGCTTGCTTCAAACCCCAATGATACATACAATCAATCTGTAATAGAATACAGGTTTGGTATTCATTACAGCCCTGAAGGGGCCTTGTACGCTGGTGTTGGTGGAATTCAATTCGGCGACTGGAGCGAGCACAGGCATTCTTCGCACGTAAGAAATAACAGTGTTTCTTGCGCAACATGCCATTTGGCCATGACTGACGAAGATGACGGCCCCGAAGGGCACACTTTTGCAGCTACAACCAAAGCATGTAACATAGCTTGCCACCACCACGATGGTGAAGATTTAGATGCAAGAATAGCACTTCTGGGAGTTGAAATAGATGGCTTGATTGGTCAGCTTGCCGACAAACTCAATGCTATTGGCAGTGGCCACGATATCTTGAAAAAGGAAGATGATGGTAAATATCACGGCTATCTTAATATCTACAGCGTATCGGAAAATAACCTCAACGGCTATTTTATGAATCCCAGCGAAGGCAATGTTCCATTCCCAACCCTTACCAATGCACAGGTTGGAGCTCTTATTAACTTCCAGCTCATCGTAAGAGGTGCCTCCGGTAAAGCTGGTGCAGCCCATAACTATCCATACGTTAAGAGGCTTATTGAAAATTCTATTGCAGCTATTTGAAGTAATAATTGGGTTTAATATGAAAGAATCTGTTTCCTCGTTTTGAAACAGATTCTTTTTTTGTGAAAGTTTTACTGTTTATCGAGGTAATTTGTATCTTCATAGTGTTTGCCCATGCAGCCATTCCTTTTTTAAACAACTGACAGAAGACTACAGGGACAGAAGTTTTGAACTTGTCCGTATTGAGTGCTGGAATGGTAATATCGATGGAATAAAAAAATACTGCTCAAGTAATAATGGTATTAAATATAAGTTTCTGATATCAGACAGGGAGATAGATAAAAAATATAACGTTATTGCAGTTCCAATGTTTTTCATACTCGATGGTAATAAGAAGATACAGAATTTACGCGGCTACTCAAAGGAAACGACCGATAAGTAAATAAGAGATGCTATTGAAAGACTACGGTAAAACAGTGCAGGAGTTACTTGTTTCGGCACTGTTCTCGCTTTCAACTCCAGATATTTGCCTTGCTGAGGTTTATTTTATCTTCAAAAAACATCCGGGCTATTTTTTCAAAACATACCGTATAGTCTGAAACAAAAAATTTATCGTCAACTGTTTTCGAGTTGTTCATGAGGCCGTTTTTTTCGAGTATTTCGCGTAAAACAACCGATACAATTCTTGCCGAATCGACTATTTCTGTATTGAAATTGAATATTTTGCTGATTTGGTTTTTTATAACAGGATAGTGGGTGCAGCCTAAAATAAGGGCTTCAATTCCTGCAAGGGTTTCATTGGTGAGATATGATCTTATTATAGCGTTGCTTATGTCGTCAAAAATAAAGCCTTCTTCTATCATTGGCGCCAAAAGGGGCGTTGCAAGCGACACAACTGTGGTTGACGGCATTAACATGTTAAGTTTTGACGCATAGGCGCCAGAATTTATTGTGAGCTTAGTGCCGATAACGCCTACTTTATTGAGTTTTCGATTCTGTAAATAATTCACCACAGGATCTATGACGTCAAGTATAACAGCCCTGTTTTCAAACTCTTTTTTAAGATACTCGAATGCTGATGCTGAAGCCGTATTGCACGCTATCAGAATAACTTTTGAGTTATGCTCAAGAAGGAATTCGGTTATCCTTTTAGAATAGTACCTTATGGCTTCGGCAGATTTATCGCCGTAGGGCAGGTGGGCTGTATCGCCAAAATACACAATATTTTCTCCGGGCAAAATCTGTTTAATTGCATGGGCAACGGTCAGCCCACCTACTCCAGAATCAAAAATTCCTATTGGATTGTTGTTCACCTGCAAAAATTAAAACCTCATCTGTATATCAGCAGATGAGGTATGAATTTATTACCCCAAGTTTATTTTACCCCAAGTTTTGTTTTGGTCAACGGCATTACGTCAATGCTCTTTGTCTCGTCGAAATATTGCACAGTACTTCCCTCGCCCAGCATAAAGATATAAATGAAACCATTTTCTTTTCCTACATCTTTAACAGCCTGGTCAACTTTGGCCACTATGGGCTGAAACAGTTCACTCTGTTTATCAGTAAGCTGCACTTGGGCTGTTTGCTGAAATTCCTGTATGCGCCTGTTCATATCCATCAGTTCCTGTTCTTTAGTTTGCCTTACAACATCGGAATAATTTCTAGATTCTCTGTTATACACATCGCTTTTATTATTCAGTTCTACCTGCATAAGTTCAAGGGCGTTGACAAGGTCTCTGCGAAATCTGTCGAGTTGTGCACTGGCTGTGTCAAACTCAGGAAGGGTCTGTATTAGCTCTCCGGTATTTATATGTCCGAATTTCAAATTCTGAGCGTTAAGTGCCTGTCCCGCAAATCCGATAAAAACGGAAATAATAATTACTAATGATATTCTTTTCATTTTAAAAGTTATGTTTTTATAATTTATACAAAGGTAACGATTTAATTTTTATAACCTAATTTTTCAAGCACCTGGTCGCTTATGTCGGATCTGGGGTTTGCAAAAAGGATATTTCCGCCCGCCGCCGTATCGAATATGCCGGTATAGTTTCCATCAACTGCAATTTCTTTTATTGCTTTTAATATTTCATCCTGAATTGGTTTTACAAGCTCTTCTCTTTTCTTAAACAGGTCGCCTTCCATTCCGAAATATTTGTTTTGAAGGGCTTTAACTTCCTTCTCTTTTGTTACTATTGCTTCTTCCCTTTTGGTTCTCATATCCTGCGAAAGAAGAACCGACTCATTCTGATATGCCTTATACATTTGCTCGACAATAGCATAATTGTCGGCAACTTCTTTTTCCCACTGTTTCGACAAATTATTCAGCTGCTCCTGTGCCGTAGCAAAAGCCGGAATATTTTTCCTTATATAGTCTGAATCGACGAAACCATACTTCTGTGCAACAGCTGTTGCTGCAAACAGAACAAAAAACAGTGCTGTTAAATTCATTCTTTTCATGACTGTCGTTTTTTTAAATTATATACTAAAACTGTTGACCCATTACAAAATGCCAATGCCCTCTGCTGTCCTGCCTTTGGCCAGATAAGGCAGGGTCGAAGCCATAAGCCCAGTCAATACCCAGCAACCCGAACATTGGCAAATTGGCTCTAACACCAACTCCTGCCGAGCGGTTCAGTGCAAACGGGTTATAATCTTTCAGGTCGTACCATGCCCTTCCTGCCTCAAGAAATGTAAGCGCATAGACTGTAGCCTGTGGATTGAGAGAAACAGGATACCTGAGTTCAAAGGTTATTTTTGAATAGACATTGCCTGAACGGATGCCGTATTTATCATAAGGAGTAAGCGTACCATCTGAATAGCCTCTCACAGGCACCGTTTCACGCCCGTAAAAACTGTATCCCGACATCTGGTCTCCTCCAACATAGAAGTATTCAAACGGAGAAGGCCCAATATCGCTATTAAAGAATCCCATGTATCCAAATGCAACTCTTGGGCTTAATACAAGTTTGTCGTCCGGAGTAAGGGGGAAATAATAGTCGGCCTTGAATACCCATTTATGAAATTCAATCCATTTAACCTTTTCCTGCTCGGTAGCATTCGAATAGTCTTTTCCCGACAGCAGCGACCACGGCGGCGTTATCTGCAGCGACAGTGATATGGAAGAGCCGCTTCTTGGATAAATCAGGTTGGGACTGGTGGAAAATCGCGTAATGCGTGTTGTCAGGCTTAACATATTTGAAGTTCCATTCGTAAACCTGAAATAATACCCTGAACTATAATTATTCAAATCGTAATGCTGATAACCCAGTTCGCCGTATATTGAAAAGAAGTTATCAGGCCACTCAAGTCTTTTACCAAACCCTACTGTCACCCCATCAATAATCATCGACTGGTAGTTGCTGGCGGTTTTCTTTTCGCCGTTTGACATAATTGACCTGTAAGCAGAAATTGACAGAGAATTTGGCCTTTTACCTCCAAGCCATGGTTCGGTAAAGGATACTGAATATGACTGGTACATTTTTCCGTTACTTTGCATCCTGATGCTCAGCGACTGTCCGTCGCCCGAAGGGTATGGCCGCCATTCCTTGGGGTTGAAAAAGTTCTTCATTGCAAAGTTATTGAACCTTACTCCTACCGTTCCCACAAACATTCCTGCTCCCCAGCCGCCGGAAACTTCAAACTGGTCGTTTGCGCGTTCTTCAAGCTTATACAGAAGATCTACCGTTCCATTTGCAATATCGGGCAGCGGGGTGGGGTTTATTTTTTCAGGGTCAAAATGGCCTATAACGCCAAGCTGCCTTATCGATCTTATTATTTTTTCCTTGCTGAAAAGATCTCCGGGAAGGGTAAACATTTCGCGCCGTGCAACATGCTCATTGGTGCGCGTATTGCCGGCAATAAGAATATCGTTAAGATAGGCCTGGTCGCCTTCATATATCCTTATTTCAAGGTCAACTGAGTCGTTTTCAACTTTAGCCTCAACAGGTGTGAGCCGTGAAAACAGATAGCCATGATCCTGATACAGTGAACTGACTGCATCCTGAGCCCCACCTGTGCCGTTCAGCCTGTCGTTGATAAGAGACTGGTTATAAACAGTCCCCTTCTTGATATTCAGAACCCTTTGAAGATCTTCCTTCCTATATACGCTGTTTCCTGTCCATTCTATATCTCTCAGAAAATACTGGTTGCCCTCTTCAATTCTGATAATCAGTCCTACCCTGTTTTCTACAGTTGGATAAAGTGAATCGGACAGAATAGTAAAATCCTTAAAGCCATTATCATTATAATGCGTGGTGAGGTTCAGCCTGTCTTCTTCAAATTTACTGTCGATGTATTTTGAAGCTCTGAAAAAATTTATATTTTTAACCTTTGTACCTTTCATTTTTTTGCGAAGAGTGGAGGCTTTGAAGTATTCGTTGCCGACAAATACAATTTCGGAAATTTTAACTTTTTCCTTCTTATCTACATCCACTGTCATAATAACGTTATTTGGCTGGTCGGGGTCGTCTTTCTGGATGTAGTTAACCTCTGTATTAAGAAATCCCTTTTCAACGAAATGGTCAACAATGATTTTCCTGGCCGTATTGAGAAGGTAAGGCGTAACCTGCGAACCGACAGGAAGGTTGATTTTTTCGACAAGATCCTGCGATTCCGATTTTTTCAGCCCATTATATTTCACCGACGATATCCTGGGCCTTTCCTGCAGGGCAATGTCGAGGAATATTGAGTCGCTGGATGTTATTGTAATTGCAATCCTTACATCTGCAAACAATCCCTGCTGCCATAACTTTTGCGCCGCCAATTTAAGCTCATCGCCCGGAATCGAAATTCGCTGCCCGTTCCTTAGCCCCGAAATACCAATAAGGGCGTTAGGGTCAAGAAACCTGACTCCGGTAATAGATATGCCACGTATAACATAACTGTTATACGTCATGTAATTATATATTTCCTGTGTCTCCTGAGCGGCAGCAGAGCCGCCAAGCAACAGCATTACCACCAGTATCAATTTATTAATTCGTCTTATAACTGTCATACAATTTTACTCTTCTCAATCTGTTTACTCGTTTTTCCAAATCTTCTTTCCCTGTTCTGATAATCAATAATTGCCTTAAAAAGATCTTCCTTACCAAAATCGGGCCAAAGTATATCTGTTATATAAAGTTCCGTATATGCCATCTGCCACAGCAAAAAGTTACTGATTCTCATTTCTCCACTTGTCCTTATCAGTAAATCGGGGTCGGGAATGCCTGCTGTGGCCAGGTATTCTTCAAACTTTGCCTCGTCAATAGATTCGCAGTCAACTGTTCCGTTTTTAACATCGGCCGCAAGTCGTTTTGCAGCGCTGGCTATTTCCCATCGTGAACCGTAGCTGAGCGCAACAATAAGGTTAAGCCCGGTGCAGGCGGCAGTTATGTTTTCCGTCTCTGCCAGCCTTTGCCTTACACTGGCAGCAAGCCGGTTACAGTCACCGATAGTCCTCAGCCTGATATTATTTTTAACAAGAGCGTCTGTTTCGTTATTAAGCGACTGTATCATCAACTCCATAAGTGCTGCAACCTCCATTCCCGGTCTTGCCCAGTTTTCGGTCGAAAAGGCATAAATGGTAAGATACCCTATCCCTATTTCCGCCGAAGCCTCTATGAGTTTTCTCACCGCATCAACACCACTCCGATGCCCCAACACCCTCTGAAGCCCCCTGTGCTTTGCCCATCTGCCGTTGCCGTCCATAATTACGGCAACATGGCACGGTATTTCCGATGATATAATCTTTTTCTTCAGGGACATTACTTATCGTTTTCTTTTAGCATCAACATCATAATATGCAGGGCATCCTGCAAGTTTATTAAAAATTTTCCACGTAATGCAAATACCCATAAACGTGTACCAGTCATTATTATGCGTCCATACGTGATAATCTTCGGGCACAGTCAAATAATTCAGGCCGTCAAAGTTATCATAAAAAGTCTTACGAACACCATATTCAGCCTCTAAACCGATATTTTTACCCACATTAATCTTAAAACCTAAAGAAATCGGAATGGCCGGGCACAATGCTGCTTCTTCAGCATCAACAAGTACCATTCCCACTCCGCCGGCAAAATAAGGAGTCGAATTCCACCTTTTACCCTCGGTAGCGTAGGGGAAAAAATTAAATTCAAACTGCACCGTCATTTCGGCTGCCGAGCCAGAAAATGAAGCGTCGCGATTTTGCTGGAAGGCATTGTCGAAATCTCTGTCTTCTGCATTAAGCCCGCCTGCAAACACGGCAGCCCTCAGCGAGTGCCTGGGATGCAGATTGTAGCGATAAAAAAAACCTGCAGCCGGACTTGGTGAATAGAACGCCTTTTCAGGGTTTATATCACCCAAATACGATGACACACCGCCGAATATGCCATAATCGGCCTTCCGCTGAGCAAAAACAGCCAGCGGCATAAATGCAAGCATTAAAAGCCCAGTTGATATTTTCATTAGCGGCGTCAAATTCATTATCGCCCCCCGGTGTTAATTTTACAGACGACAAAGAAGTTCAAGGAATAATAAACGTCATTATGCTTTGAATATTGCGAGGTATAGCCGTCAATGTTATCAGAAAATATATAGTGACCGCAAAGCTCGGCGCCAAAATCGAACCTTTGCGAATAGACATACTTTGTCCCCGCCCCAACGGGTACAACCACTGCAAAACCGTCCGAATCGAAATCTTTTACACGCTCTTCAAGCGCCGCGTTGGCTTCTACCGAATACGACATTCCTCCAATGCCTGCAAACACATAAAAATCTATGGCATCCTTAAAACCAACTGCCATTCTCTGTCCTTTACGCTGAAACATGTAACTGCCTTCTATCCTGTTTTTCACCAGATAATATTCGCCCATAACGGCCGGCCTGAAAAACTCCGTTGAAGACTGAAGCTCACGCCAGTTGTTCGATCCGCGCCTGTCGGTAGCGTTGAACTGCCCTCCTGAAAGGCTCAGCCTTATATTGATATCTTCCTTCAAACGGTACTTTAGACTGACATCAAAATCGGCACGTGTCTGCAGAAAAGTAAAATCCTTAAACCCGAGTGCATTCGTGCCATTTGAAAAACCGCCCACATCTCCAAAAAAGAAAGTAGGGCCAAGGCCTGCCGTCGCTTCCAGCCTCTTCGACTGCCAAAACTGCGCCCATGCGCCATGGCCAACGAGCAGAAGAAACAGGAAAAGAAGATAAAGCCTTTTCATGCAAAATTACCTATTATAGATATAGTTTATAAACATAACAAATGCGAATCAGTCGCCAAATATCCAATATTCAATAAACGGCAAAAGTACAAATATTATACAATTACGATGTTAAAAAACATTGTTTTTACCATAAATACTTTTTGCTTTCACAGTTGCTGAAAAAAATCGGAAAAAGACAGATGATGTACTTCAGAGTACCGATGTTGCTTTTCGGAAATACAGAATCACGTAATTCTATTGATGTGATTTTTTTAACTTTATGTAAAATAACCTACTCTTTAAATTTTCTTCCCAGTAAGACTTCGCCTGCGTCGAGCGCTCGTTTCAGCAGACTGAAATACAGGATTAAATAGAGGCCTGCCGTTATTATCCACAATACTGTAATATTTACCATGTAGGTGTCGATATATATTCCGAATATTTGCTTCGCGGGTGCATAGAAATGTGCTTTCAGGAATGGATGCTGAGGGTCGAGAAAAATGGGATCCATCTTTTGCACAAGTTCGCCTTTATATTCGATTATGGCGGTAGTTTCGTTTTTATTGACGGCAAATTCTTCAAGCGATTTGTTGTGATATTTGTTGCGCAGTTCAAAATAACGATTCCCTTCTTCCTGCTCGAGTGTTTCTATAAGGGCATTTCTTTTCCCATCGGCAAAATTATAGTAATCGATGTAATATCGTCTTATCTGTTCAACGTAGTTTTGAGCCGCTGCAACGATTTCCGGTGTTATTTTATCAGGTACAAGTGAGTCGAGGTATTCAAATTTTATTTCAGGGGTAAAGGCCTGTTCTTTTGCAATTTCATTCCTGATAACTGTAATGTCGTTTTCAAATTCGCCGTTGCGTTCATTTTCTTTCATATTGTCGGATACGGATTCAATCCTCGATTTCATTTCAGAACTCCAGAAGTTGCGCTTGAAGTTACCACGGCTTTTCATTTTCTCGTATTGATAAAACTGGTGCTCGAACCTGTTATAAATAAACTGATTTACGGCAAGGGCTTCATAGCCCCATCTGGCTGTTATAAATTCTCCGTAGAAGGGTATCGAGGTTGGTGAGGATATGTTTGGATTGAGTTTTTCAAATTTCACCATTACGCCGCTAAGTATGATCTGGGGAATAACGAGAAACGGTATCAGGATATAGATTGTTACAACGGCCTTAAAACTGTCGGATATAATAAGCCCGAGCATGTTTGCACCTGCCCAGCATGAAAACAGCACCAGCCAGTATTGAAACGACATTCCTTTTATTTCGGTTATGCCGTTTCCTATAAGAACGAAAGTGAATGCCTGAATAGCCGATATTCCGAACTGTACGAACACTTTCGACATCAGGTAGCTGTTGCGGCTGAGGTTAAGGAACGCTTCTCTTTTCAGTATTTTACGGTCTTTTATAATCTCCTCGGCGCTTACCGTCAGCCCCATGAATATGGCAACAATAACCGACATGAATATATATACCGGCAGGTTACTGTTTTCAAACAGGCTGTAGTGGGGATTTTTTGTGCTGGCATTGAAATACTTTATCAGGAATGCGAGAAAAAATGCAAGCGCCGGAGCTTCAAGAAGCGTTATAAGCAAATATTGTATGTCGGATATTTTCGAAAGCACGTCGCGTTTTGTAAAGACCACAAACTGTCTCAGTCTGTTTGGGGTCTTGAAGTTAATTTCGGGTATGGCTACTCCGGGCTGCCTGACGTCAACTTTGTTTTCGGCGGCAAAAAGGTTACACCAATCAACAGGCGATATCCTGCGTGTTTTGGTTGGTTGGCCGCTTTCTGTTCTTACTCTTGCTTCAACAATGTTGAATATCTGTTCGGGGTTAACATTGCCGCATACGTAGCATTCGCTCTGGTTGTAGTTGGCCTGGGCTATTTTGCGCTTGAAATACTCGATTGAGTCTATTGGGTTACCGTTGTAAATAAGGTATCCGCCGGTGTCGAGTATAATAAGCTTGTCGAACATTTTGAATATTTCCGACGATGGCTGGTGGATAACGACAAACAGCAGTTTGCCTTTGCGTGCAAGTTCCTTGAGGAGGTCGAGTATGTTTTCCGAGTCGCGCGACGACAGTCCGGAAGTCGGTTCGTCGAGGAACATTATTGCAGGTTCGCGTATCAGTTCGAGCGATATGTTGAGCCTTTTCCTCTGACCTCCGCTTATCTTTTTATTAAGGGGGCTGCCTACCTGGATGTTTCTTATTTCATACAGCCCCAGGTTGGTAAGAACGCTGTCAACCTTTTCAACAGTTTCGGCATCGGAAAGGTTGTCGAAGCACAGTTTTGCATTGTAGTAAAGGTTCTGAAATACCGTCAGTTCTTCTATCAGAAGGTCGTCCTGCGAAACGTAGCCTATCAGTCCATTTGTCTTGTCCTTTTCTTTATGGATGTTTATTCCGTTAATGAGCACTTCGCCGTCGTTTGGGCTGTTTGTTCCGTTCAGAACGTTTAGCAGTGTCGATTTGCCGGCGCCGCTGGCTCCCATGATGCCTACCATGCGTCCCGATTCTTCCTTGAAACTCATGTGATGTATGCCTACGGCGCCGCTTTTGAAACGGTATTCTATGTTGTTCGCCTCATATACAACCCGCGAGGCTGTAAATTCATCTTTCAGGAACTGCATGGTGATGTCCCAGTAGTAAACAGGGCTTATCTTGTATCCTTTTATCGATGCTCCCTGACTCAGCGGATATACTTTTTCTTCCTGAAGCAACTGTCCGTTCATCGACAGTTCGCCGCATCCCTTGAACCGTACAAAATACATCTGTGCCGAAGGTACAAACAGCGCCCATATATCTCCTTTAAGCTGTTCCTTGTAAACGTGCTTTGCAACGCCGGCACTGTAGTCGGCAATTCCGTTTATTACAAGAAAATTGGGTATTGCCGGTATGTTCGGGAACGTGTTTAGTACAAATTTTTCTATAAATCCATATTCTTCCGCAGTAATATTAAGCCCTTCGGCCAGTGCATTAATAAAACCGAGTTCGTGCCGGCTTGCTTCGCCGCCCGATTTGCAGAATTCAAGCGCCTGCACAATTACAACAATTCTCTGGTTCTGTGCCAGCTGTCCCTGTTCGTTTATTTCCCTGCAAAGTTTCTGTATTCTGATTGCAATAGCTCCTTCGCGTTTCTCATAGCTGCTTCTTTCCAGCTTCTTGCGGGCTTCTTCATAGGCCGCATCGTAAGTTGAAAGGTATTTCTGCACAAGCTCGCGATTGAGCATCCGTTGCAGAAAGGCCGCAACAACTCTTTTCCTTTCGTCGGCATTGCTGTCGGGGCGGGCTATGATTGCGAACAGCTGTATAAGTATTTCAAGTATCTTTTCGCTCATGACAGGTTGTTTGTTTTGCAGGGGTGTGAAATTAGTTATTTTTTTAATACGGTCTGTTTTATTTGCCTTTTTTCTTTTTTACCGAGAACCCGAAACTGCCGGCCAGTTTTCCAATTTCGTAATATGCTCCGTGCGAATAGCACAGGGGCATTGCATCGTTGAGCCTGAAAAGCCCGCTCCGTTTATCCATAAGCAACTCGTCGGCATTCACTGCTACAACTTCTGATATGAACATGTGGTGCGAACCGAGTTCGATGATATCCTTCACCATACACTCAATATTGACGGGCGATTCCATTATCAGCGGCGCCTTCACTTTTGTTGCGGGCACCGGTGTAAGCCCTGTTTCCCGGAACTTGTTACACGATGCTCCCGACTTAACGCCGCACCAGTCGGCTGCCCTCGCAAGGCGGCCGGTGGTAAGGTTTATAACATACTCGCCTGTTTCCTTTATAATGCTGTACGAATGCCGGCAGGGCCTTAGCGATATGTAGCACATTGCCGGGTCGGTGCATATTGTGCCCGTCCACGACACTGTTATTATGTTGTAATAATCCGGCTCTGCTCCGCAACTCACCATAACGGCAGGCAACGGATAAATCATTGTTCCGGGTTTCCATACTGCTTTCATGCGTAAAATAATTTCTGAAGAAAGGCAAATGTATAAACTTCTGAAGAAAAACATACAGCAGTGAAATAAAAATTATAACTGCCGGGATGACGAAAAATCATGTGAATGCGGTTTCCTGAAATGTCTCGAAGCCTGTTTCGCAATGATGAACAGGGTATTAAAATTCTGGTTTCCCAAGAAGTATAGACCTCTTCGGGAAATATGCAGTATGTTATTTCAAACGCAGTATTCAGCATCGTCATTGCGAAGGCAGAGCCTGAAGCAATCCAGAAAATGAGTACCACATGGATTGCTTCACTGCGTTCGCAATGACGAACATGGTATTGAAGTTCTATTTTCCGAAGAGGTCTAATGTCTTTCCGAAATAATTCATGGCTCATAACCCATAATTCATAACTGTTTTATACATTTGCGGCCTTATTGTTATTGAATATTCAACGGTTGATTGGCATA
>JAITVX010000178.1 GCA_031285575.1 Bacteroidales bacterium | reverse complement strand
TGTTGTTTCAAACGCAGTATTCATTATCGTCATTGCGAAGGCAGAGCCTGAAGCAATCCAGAAAATGTGTACTGTATGGATTGCTTCACTGCGTTCGCAATGACGAACAGGGTATTGAGGTTCTTATTTTCCGAAGAAGACTATTATTTTAAATTATCATTACTATGAAAAGAAATATTCTTAAACATGCGGCAGCCGCGCTCGTCGTAGCGGCGGTTGCCTTTGCGGGTTGCAGGAAGGACGACCCGCAAGACGGACAGACAACCATGACTATGACCACGGCAAAGGCTGATGTAATGATTCGTCTGGCAGGTGTGGGAAAGGCAACCATCGACTGGGGCGACGGCTCGGAACCGCAAGCGGTTATATTTTCTCCTTTGGCACGTTCTCCTGATATTTATTCTCATAACTACTCCGGTGCATCTGCCCGTACCATCACCGTTAGCGGCCATTTCATCACACACCTGCACTGTTACGGAAACGGTTTAACGGCCCTCGATGCAGGCAAAAACACCACACTGATAGAATTGTATTGTAACTTCAACAATTTAACAGCCCTCGATGTAAGCAAAAATACAGCGCTGAAGATATTGTATTGTTACAATAATAATTTAACTGCTCTCGACGTGAGCAAAAATACAGCACTGACACAATTGTATTGCAACAATAATAATTTAACTGCTCTGGATGTGAGCAAAAGCACCACACTGATAAACCTGAGATGCCAAAGTAATAAATTCACTGCCGAAGGATTAAACGCCCTGTTCGGCACACTGCATGGCAATCCTATCATGTCGAAGAGCATATATATAATGAATAACCCCGGTACCGCCGATTGCGACCAAGGCATAGCCACCGGCAAGGAATGGATAGTAGATGCAACATTCGATTATTAAGCCGATGAAACAGATATCAGTCATTAGACTTCTTCGGAAAACAGAACCTCAATACCCTGTTCGTCATTGCGACCGCGAGGTACGAAGCGGGAAGCAATCCAGAACACACGTAGCGCTGGATTGCTTCGGGCAAGCCCTCGCAATGACGGGTGCGGTTGCTTCAGGCTTTGCCTTCGCAATGACGATAATGGATACTGCGTTTGAAACAATATATTGCATATTTTCCGAAGAAGTATATTATTTTAAATTATCATTACTATGAAAAGAAATATTTTTAAACATGCGGCAGCCGCACTCGTCGTAGCGGCGGTTGCCTTTGCGGGTTGCAGGAAATACGACCCGGTGAAAGTTACGGGAATTAAGCTCAAAAGCGCCACCACCGTATTTGTGGGGGCAACGGAAACACTTGTGCCCAACGTTACGCCTGCCGATGCCGGCAACAAGGCCGTAACATGGGAGAGCGACAACCCGTCAGTAGCCTCTGTTAACGGCGGCACGGTGAAGGGCGAAAGCGCCGGTATAGCCGTTATTACGGCTACCACCGCCGACGGCGGCTTCGAGGCACGGTGCACCGTAACGGTGAGCGAACAACAGTCGTCCACAGTAATGCCCATGACTATGACCACGGCAAAGGCTGGTGAAGTAGTGATTTATCTGGCAGGTACGGGAACGGCAACCATCGACTGGGGCGACGGCTCGGAGCCACAAGCGATTAACCTTTCGGCATACGAAGGTCGCTTTATCGATTCTCATAAATATACGCATGTTTATTCCGGCACATTGGCCCGTACCATAACTGTTAGTGGCTACAGTATCACGCATATGCGTTGTGACAATAATGATTTAACTGCCCTCGACGTAAGCAAAAATACAGTGTTGACATTCTTGGCTTGCAACGATAATAATTTAAACTCTCTCGATGTAAGTAAAAACGTCGCACTGTTATCCTTGTATTGTAGCGATAATAATTTAATGTCCCTCGACGTAAGCAAAAATATTGTGCTAATAGACCTGTCTTGCATCGGCAACAATTTAACTGTCTTAGACGTAAGCAAAAATATCGCGCTGCGCTCCTTGTTTTGCAACGATAATAATTTAAACTCTCTCGATGTAAGTAAAAACATCGCGTTAAGAGATTTGAATTGTGCTGCTAATAATTTAACAACTGCCATGGATGTTAGCAATAATACTGCGCTACAGGGATTGGTTTGCTACGGTAACAATTTAATTGCTCTCGATGTGAGCAAAAACACCGAACTTATGGAATTACATTGCTACAATAATAATTTAACTGCTCTGGATGCGAGCAAAAACACCGTACTGAGAAACCTGAAATGTCAAAGTAATCAATTCACTGCAGAAGGATTAAACGACCTGTTCGGCACGCTGAATGGCAAAGCCGGCTATAAGAACATATATATAATGAATAACCCCGGCACCGCCGAGTGCGACCAAAGCATAGCTACCGGCAAGGGATGGGAAGTGGATACAACATCCGGTTTTTTAAGCCGGTGAAATTAAATTCAGGAGAAAGGGTAAAATATTTTGAAACATACGGAACTGCACAGGAAAATATTGGCGCGGATGGGGTATTACGATTATCAGAACAGCTTTATTCGCCGGCATGTTGCTCACGGGTCGGGATGGGATGTTCATCTCGAAAACTGCAGGCGGTATATCCTGAAGGCTATCGACAGATACCGTCCGCACAGGATTACGGCGCTTGGGAGCGGGTGGCTTCTGGAGTTGCCACTGGTAGAAATGCTTGAGATGGCTGACGAGGTGGTGCTTGTTGATATTGTGCATCCGCCCGATGTGTCGAAGCAGGTGGAAGGCTTGAAGGGTGTCAGGGTTGTTGAGCGCGACCTGTCGGGAGGGCTTGTTGAAGAGGTATGGCGGTGGCGCAGGAGCATGCCGTTTTTCAGGAGGCCGGCGAACCTTGCCGGGCTGCGTGTACCAGATTACAGGCAGGAAGAAGATCCGGGACTGATAATTTCACTTAATTTGCTGACACAGATAGACGTGTTGCCTGTCCGTTTCCTGCGCAGAACGGCGCGGATTGATCGGCAGGAGCTTGATAGTTTCAGGCGTGAGGTGCAGGAGAAACATATAGCGTACCTTTCGCAGCATACGTCGGTATTGATTACGGATTGCGAGGAAATAACTACCAACGTGCGTGGACGTTCGAGCGGCGAAAAGACGCTTGTTGCCGGTATTCCCGAGTGTGCTGACCGAGAGGAGTGGACGTGGAGTTTTAACATCGAGGGAACAGATTATTACAACAGCAGCAGCGTGCTGAAAGTACTTGCCTGCACTGTTGAAGGAGGTGGAAATGAGTAGAGACGATATGCGCGGGCACTATGCAGAGACTGCAGAGCGTTATTCGGCACTGGCAGGGCTTGCCGGCAGGAAGCTGTTCGCTACGTCGATGCTGCGTTTGGCGTGTTTTGCCGGCGGGGCGGTTCTGATATGGGCGGGATTTGCGCACAGTGTCTGGTGGGGCGTATCCGCCGCCGCCGTTGTGCTGTTGCTTTTCGCGCTTTTGCTCAGGCGGTATTTGCGCCTGGCCGAGCGGCAGGTGTATTACGGTAATCTTGCGGAAATTAACCGGCACGAGGCCGGGGCGATGTCGGGCAACCGTGGTTTTGCCGACGGCGGCGGCAGGTATGTTGATACGGGACACAGTTTTTCGTACGACATCGACTTGTTTGGCAATGCCTCCCTGTTCCGTTACATAAACCGTACGGTTACAGGTTTTGGACGTGATTTGCTTGCCAGATGGATGTCGAACCCTTATGCGCTGTCGGGCGACATGGAAAATCGCCAGGCTGCAGTAAGGGAACTTGCAGGAAAGGAGCGGTGGCGGCACGAGTTTATGGCTGCCGGATATAACAGACACGTTGAAAGGGAAGATATTGCAGGGCTTAATGTGTGGATTGACAGTGTTGAAAACCAGAACCGCCATGTTTTGCATCAATACCTTCCGGCAGTGCTGCCGGCGGCAACCTTTCTGTCGCTTTTGATGGCTGTTGCGGGAATGGCATTTGGCTATCATCTTTTTTCGTTGCTGTTTTTTGTAAACATCCTGTATGTTTTTACCCGCCTCAGGCATACCAACGCAATACACTCGGCTGTTACCAAAAAATACAATTGCCTTGTATCGATAAATAAAATGCTGAAGGTTTTCGAGGCTGAAGATTTTGAATCGGCCATACTTCAGAATATAAAAAACAACATGTCGGGCGGAGGAGTATCGGCTGCCGTTTCGGTACGTAAGCTCGGACGGCTTGTAAATTCTTTCGACTACAGGCTGAACATGATTGTGGGAACTGTACTCAACGGGTTTGTTTTATGGGATATTCAATGTATCAGGCGTCTCGAAAAGTGGAAGACTGAATACAGGGCTTATTTTGCAGCATGGCTGGATATGCTCGGGCAAATTGACGCCTATATAAGC
This sequence comes from Bacteroidales bacterium, assembly GCA_031285575.1. Lineage (GTDB taxonomy): Bacteria > Bacteroidota > Bacteroidia > Bacteroidales > VadinHA17 > LD21. Next base: position 3,900 of record JAITVX010000178.1, on the reverse strand, counting down.
CTTGGCAACTTTGCAGCAAATAATCAGAGTTACGTGTATCCGTCGGTTTCCGCTGGCGATGTTTTCCTTTCGTCCGTGCACCTGGGGCATCCGCTGATAGATGAGCGAGCCATGGTGCGTAACAGCTTCGAGATACCGCACAGGGGAATGGCCATAATAGTAACAGGCGCCAACATGTCGGGAAAAAGCACGTTTCTCAGAACATTAGCCGTAAACTATATACTTGCCATGGCGGGCGCTCCGGTTTGCGCCGACAGGTTTGTCTTCAGACCCGTAGAGCTGTTTACAAGCATGCGCGCCGAAGATTCGCTGGCCGACAACGAATCGTATTTTTATGCGGAACTGAAACGGCTTAAGCAGCTTAAACTGCTTGTTGAAAGCGGCAGCCCCGTGTTCTTTATACTTGACGAAATTCTTAAAGGCACTAATTCTACCGACAAAAGCCTTGGGGCTAAAATGTTTCTGACAAAACTTATTGAACTTGGCGGAACAGGCCTTATTGCTACTCATGATATTTCGCTCGGGGAAATGGAGTTGTTGTTTCCGGATAAGGCTGTAAACAAATGCTTCGAGATAGAAATAGACGAAGGCAAAATCAGTTTCGATTATGTTTTAAGGCCGGGAATAACAACCAAAATGAATGCCGCCCTGCTGATGAAGCAGATGGGGATTGTTGAATAAAGCCATGCATAAAACAGATGACTGTTTTTATGAAAGTCAGAACAGGGTGTTGTCAAATGGCAAACCGGAGTGCTTTTTTTCATGATCGAGCAGCCATTTTTTACGGTGTAGGCCACCACCATATCCTGTAAGGCTGCCATTGGAACCTATTACCCGATGGCAGGGGATTATTATAGCCGTTCTGTTCATTCCATTTGCACCGGCTACAGCTCTTATAGACAGTGGGCTTTTAAGCGCGTCGGCCTGCTGCCGGTATGATATGGTTGAGCCGTAAGGTATTTTCAGGAGTTCATTCCATACCATTTTCTGAAATACGGTTCCGTGTATAACAAGCGGAATATCAAAAACCTTCCTGATTCCGGAAAAGTATTCATCAATCTGAATACGAAGGTTTTTTATATGGGTGTTTTCGCCTTCAGTTATTTCCTGCTGCAAATATTTTTTAATATCGCTGAACTCAGCTTCAAGGGTATTCCTGTCGCTGAATTCAAACATACATATCCCTTCTTCAACCGAGCCTGCAATCATGGTTCCTATCTGTGTTTCAATTCTGGATACAAGCATTTATATGTTTTTTATTGTTACGATAACAGTATAATAACGAAACCAACTGTTCAAAAATAGCTTTTTACAGAACAAACACAAAAAAACATGCCTTTGTGTAGAAATTATATGCAAATAAAAAAGCCAAAGCCTCACACTGTTCATGCAAGGCTTTGTTTTTCAAGTGACCCCGGAGAGGCTCGAACTCTCGACCCATTGATTAAGAGTCAATTGCTCTACCAACTGAGCTACGGAGTCTGTTCTTAATTTACGGGCGTAAAAGTAGTTTATATTTTTTATTTTACAAATGATACCGAAGCCGCTATCCATGCATATATATGTTATTTGCCTGTTTTTCTGAACCAGGCCGTTATCGGATAATGGTCGGAGTATCTTGCTTTCAGGACTTCAAAGTTGCTGTTGGAAACTCTTTTGTCATAAAGTATGTAGTCAATCCTGTTAGGAGGATAGTTTCCCCTGTATGTAAATCCTGCGCCGTATCCGGAGTTGACAAAAGAGTCGTTCAAACTTTTTCTTATTGTGCGGTATGTGTATGATATTGGCGTATCGTTGAAATCGCCGGCTACAATAACCGGATGTCTCGATGTATTTATGTGTTCTTTCAGCGTCAGGGCCTGCTGCGAACGTTTCACGAATCCTCCTTTAAGGCTTACCCACAGTTTTTTTACTTCGTTCATCGTTTCGTCTTCGGCAATTATTTCTTCAACAAACGGCCTGTCCATTCTTTTAAGCCTGTATGACTGGAGGTGGTTGTTGTATATCCTGACGGTATCGCTGTCTATCAGCACATCGGCATATATTGTGAGTCCCGACGATTCGTGATGAACAACTTCACCATGCCCTACAACGGGATATTTCGACAGTATCATAATGCCCGACGTTTTCAGCAGCTTGTCGCACATCGTATATTCCCAGTCAAGAGCCGACTGCATGGCGTGTTTTTTTGCCGCCACATTGCCCGTTATGAGTACTTCCTGAAGGCATACGATGTCGGCATTGCTTTCTTTCAGCAGGCGCAGAATGGCGCTCTCCGAGTTTGCATTACGCTTGTCGAGCTGGTTGAACATTTTAACATTATAGCTTGTAACCATGAACGAACCGGCCTTGTTGTCTTTTGTCTTCGACAGCTTTATGTAGTTTGTAAAATGATTTATTCCGACGGCAATTACCGCCACCGAAATAAATGCCTCGGCTTTCAGGCACATTGCCCATACAACTACCATCGCAATATTGGCAAGCAGCAGGTAGGGGTAGGCAAGCCCGAAATATGCCGGGACAGCAATACGTGCAGGGCTTATAACCGGCGCAAGATACGACAGGGCCAACGCTGCAGCAACAACAACGTTCAGAAAAAACAGTATTCTGAAAAAGATTTTTTTCAAGCAATATTAATTCAGGCTGCTAAGATATTAAAAAGATTTTGTATGCTTTACTGTTATGCAGGTATTTTATTAGACCTCTTTGGAAAATAGTTCAGTAAAAAGATACCTCTGTACTATGTTTTACAAAGAAATAGAAAAACTGAGAAGTTGTTTTGAATTTATTTAATTACAATATAATACATTGAGTATCGGCTGGTTGATTGAGTATTGTTTCATAATTTTATTGTTACCAAGACATAAGTTATGAGTACTTATCCAACCAATCTCACAGATAAACAGTGGCAAGTTATAAGAAACAGAATTGAAACCAAATAAATATAATCGCCAAAACGAAAAGTCCGAAAATTTAAAACGAAACGTCCTAAAAAATCACACCCCCGCCAGACGTTCCCCTGCTATTTTTACATAATCGTGATTGAGGTCAATACCTATGTAGTTTCTTTCCAGTTTCCGTGCCACCACCCCTGTTGTTCCGGCTCCGAAGAAGGGGTCGAGTACCACGCCGCCAGGCGGGCATCCTGCCATGATACACGGTTCAACCAGAGCCGGCGGGTAGGTAGCGAAGTGCGCACCCCTGAACGGACGTACCGGTACCGTCCATACGCTGCGTCTGTTGCGGCAGGGGATGTCTCCCACCCTGTTCGGCCACCGTTCATGCCTGCCGGCAGCAAAGGATTGAACATGTCCGCCGACTGTACCACCTGCATATTTGGGGCTGCCCTTGGCTGTGGTATCTTTACGTCCATCGTATTTTGCCGGCTCCAGCATGGCGCTGCGGTCGAAGTAGTAACGTGCCGATTTTGTGAGCAGGAAAATATATTCGTGCGCCTTTGTACACCTGTCCCTCACGCTTTCTGGCATCGGGTTGGGTTTGTGCCAGATGATATCCTGTCGCAGATACCATCCACCGGCACGCAGTGCAAATGCCAGCATCCACGGTATGCCAATCAGGTCTTTTGGCTTCAGTTCCCTTATCCTTGTGGGTTTTGTCTGCTGTGCCGATCTGTTACCGCCCTGCAGGCATCCATCCAGACTGCATCCGTTTGCCTTGCCGCTGCCGTTATAGCTGTCGCCCATATTGAGCCACAGCGTACCGGCGGGTTTTAATATCCGGTGAACCTCTGTAAAAACTTCAACCAGCCTGTTTATGTAGGCTCCCGGCGTTTCTTCCATCCCAATCTGACCATCGACGTTATAGTTCCGCAGGCCGTAGTACGGCGGACTTGTTACGCAGCAATCGACGCTGCCGGCGGGAAGAGTACGCAGTACCTCT
>JAITVX010000116.1 GCA_031285575.1 Bacteroidales bacterium | reverse complement strand
GTCGCGGAGCTGCGGCACCCTCAAAACGCCGTCGGGAAACCGTCGCGAAGCTGCGGCGCCCTCAAAACGCCGCCGGGAAACCGTCGCGGAGCTGCGCTGTGGAGTTTCGCTGCGCCACTGTAAACCTGCAGAAAAAAGCGCAGTTATAATACAATGGCCGTTAACGAAAAAAATGCTTCACGCACTGCCAGAATAAATTTTAAATGGCAGTAAAAACAATCCACATATTTTATACATTTGCTGCATATACATCAACAAGCCATTCAGCATGAAAAACAGAAGCCTTGTTTCAATCGACGACTTTACGACAGACGAAATACTGCGGATACTTGACCTTGCCGGCGAATTCGAGAAAACCCCCTCGCAGCCGCTCCTCAACGGGAAGGTGATAGGGACGCTGTTCTTTGAACCCTCAACGCGAACCAGGCTCAGCTTTGAAAGCGCCGTCAGCAGACTGGGCGGACGCATAATCGGCTTCTCCGACGTTTCCAACTCAAGCGTGTCGAAAGGCGAAACACTTAACGACACCATACGTACCGTAAGCAACTACTGCGACCTTATTGTTATGCGGCACCATATTGAAGGCAGCGCAAGGTTTGCAGGCGAAATAGCCGGCATACCGGTAATAAATGCCGGCGACGGAGCCAACCAGCACCCGTCGCAGACACTGCTCGACCTCTATTCTATTCGCAAAACGCAGGGAAGCCTCGAAAACCTCAACATATTTATGGTTGGCGACCTTAAATATGGCCGTACCGTACACTCGCTCGTTATGGCAATGTCGAGGTGGAATGCAACATTCAACTTCATCTCTCCCGACGAACTGAAAATGCCCGACGAAATAAAGATGTATCTCGACAACCTCGGGCTTAAATACTACGAACACTCCGACTTTACCCGGATAATATCGAAAGCCGACATAATTTACATGACGCGCGTGCAGCGTGAACGCTTTCCCGACCCTGTTGAATACGAAAAAGTGAAAAACATATACGTGCTTAAAAACGCGATGCTCGGCAACACAAAAGAAAGCATGAAAATACTGCACCCGCTGCCGCGAGTCAATGAAATAGCCCGCGACGTTGACACCAACCCCAAGGCATACTACTTCGAGCAGGCGCTCAATGGCGTTTACACGCGGCAGGCAATAATATGTTCGCTGTTAGGCATAAAATAACAACCACCCGATATGAAAGAACCGAAACAACTAAGCGTAAGCGCAATCGAAAACGGCACCGTAATTGACCACATACCCGCCCGCAACCTGTTTAAGGTAATCAAGATTCTGGGGCTCGACAGAATCGACAATCAGATTACATTCGGCACAAACCTCGACAGCAAAAAACTTGTGCAAAAGGCAATCATCAAAATATCGGGCGTGTTTTTTGAAGACGGCGACATAAACCGCATTGCGCTTGTGGCTCCCGATGCAAAGCTCAATATTATTCGCGGCTACGAGGTGGTTGAAAAGAGGGTTGTAACAGTTCCCAACCGCATCACAGGCATAGCCCGATGCATGAACCCCAAATGCATAACCAATTTTGAGCCGGTTACTACAAAATTCAACGTTGTTTCAAAGAAAAATGTAGCGCTGAAGTGCCACTACTGTGAAAAGATTACCGACCAGGAACACCTGCAGTTTATTTAACAACCTGCCATCGGGCTACCGAAGCCTGTCGTACGATTTTATCAGGTTGTCATCGCGCTTTATTCCCGAATATGCCATAACCGCCAGCAGCAGTTGAACTGCAGGCACAAGCATCTTAAACCACGAATTAAGTGAAGTGTCAGATGGTATAACTACGAACAAAAGGTAACAGGTTACGCCAATGAAAACAACAATCAGCGCTATAACGATTTTTGTCAGCATCATCTGAACCGTTCTTTTTGAAAACAGAAAAATGGCAGTAAATGCCAGCAGCGGTATCAGTGCAACCAAAATTTCGACTATTCTTTCCGTTACTGCAACCTGGAAAACAGCACGTGACAGCCCAATAACATACAAACTCTGAACAGCGCCAGAAGTATCTGTATAGGTTAAATATGCACCATTGATTAATAACAGCGACAGAAGCGATATTATTAACAGGTAAAGCGACTGAATGCGTTGAATCATAAAACAAAATTTTAGCATGTAAAAGTAACCACTTCCTGATGAAATCAAAAACAAAACACCGGCTATTTTCGGTTTATGATGCAAATCATAATTATACTAACACACCGTAATGTATTTTGCATACATCATATCGAAATAATTTCGTAGATTTGGCAATTCATCAATTATCTTAATGCCATGTTGTTTCCTGTATTCCGAACAAATATGTCCCGCAGTGGCATAATCGGCACTCTGTATGCAATGGCAAAGACCGCCGTGCTTTTCGCAGCCATTTGCATCTCGGTGCAGGCGAAGGCGCAAACGTTTACCAGCTTCATCTTCAAAGCTGCAGACATTGAATGGGAAAGCGACCTGCCCGGAGTTATCGACAACGAAAACCAGACGATAACCCTAACAACGCAGCAGTGGATTGAGAACATTACCGCCCTCCCTGCCACGTTCGCCATTAACGGCAATTATGCTGTAACGGTTGCCGGCGTAGAGCAGGTAAGCGAAGTAACACCGAATGACTTCCGCCACGATGTGATTTACACGGTGGGCGGCGTTGACTACACGGTAATTCTCGAATCGCCACAGGCCAGCGGACTGCCGGTAATAAGAATCGACACCGAGGGCGGCGCAGAGATTGTCAGTAAGGACGACTACCTGAAAATGAACTTTGCGATGGACGACCCTGACAATGACGCCAATGCTGTGGAAAAAACAGGAATGAAAGACGAAATAAAAGGTCGTGGCAACTCCACGTGGAATGGGGACGGCGACACGTACTGGCCGCCAGACAAAAAACCATACCGCATCAAGTTCGACAAGAAAACATCCCTGTTCGGGCTTCCTGCCGCAAAGTCGTGGGTGTTGCTTGCAAACTGGTTCGACCCAACCTTAATGAAAAACACCTTTGCCTTTGAGCTGGGCGATCGTCTTGGCCTGCCCTTTAACCATTCGTATAATCACGTAGAATTGTATCTGAATGGAACCTACCGCGGAAACTACCTGTTTACCGAACAAAATCAGGCAGGCGAAGGCCGCGTGGCCATTGACGAAGATGACGGCTGGCTGGTAGAAGTTGATTTTCACTACGACGAAGAACCGAAATTTAAAACGGATGCTTACGAACTGCCCGTAATGGTCAAATCGCCGGAAACCGAACCTCTCGACATGACCAACGAAGATTATGTGCGAGTGAAGACAGAGCTTGACGAACTTTGTGCCCTTATGGCAGCTGACGACTTCCCCGAAAACGGATACCGCGACTTGATAGACCTGGAAGCAATGGTGAAATATTTTATGATTACGACTGTAACCGGAGTGGGTGATTTTGTAAACCCTGGCAGCGTTTACCTTTACAGGGATAAAAATGGAAAAATTGCGGGCGGCCCAAGTTGGGACTTTGATGTTAATTTTGGCTTCTCATGGCAAAGCGTACCCGTATATGAAATAGACGATGCAAGTGCTACATGGCACTGGTTTCCGGGAGTAAGCCGTGGAAACCTATTTTTCAAACGCTTTTCAGACGACCCCATGTTTATGGTAAAATGGAAAGAGATATGGAACAATCAATATTCCGACATCGCTTCAATGATGCAGTTCATTGACGAAATGGCAAACAAAATCAGAAAAAGCGCAAAAGAGAACTACAAGGTTTCGTGGCTCAATTATCCGGTCGATTTCGACCAATGGATAAATGAATTGAAATCGTATCTTGCCGCAAGGCTTGAATACCTTGACGGTTATTACAAAATCGACATACCACAGGGCTTAACAGCAACATACGGGCAAACACTGGCCGGCGTAGCCCTGCCCTCAGGATGGGAATGGATGGACGCAACGCTTCAGGCCGGCACTTTGGGAACACAGACATACAAAGCGCGGTACGGCGATGTAACCAACCTGAATGTGCCGGTTACGGTAAGTACCGTACCCCCCGTCAATACAGGGCTGCCGCTGGTTTACATAGACACCGAGGGCGGCGCAGAGATACTTGACAAAGAAAACTACGTAAGCATAGTGTCATTCAGCCTTACCGACCCTGAAAATCATGCAAATAACGTTAGCAGGAATAACGCCAAAGACGGCATTAGGGGGCGTGGCAACGACAGCTGGGAAAATCCCAATGCACTGAAGAAGTCGTACAGGGTTAAATTCGACACAAAAGAAGGACTGCTTGGCATGGGAAGCTCGAAATCGTGGATACTGCACGCACAGTACCGCGACCCTACCCTTCTGTTCAATGCCATTGCCTTTGAACTTGGCAACCGCTTCAGGATGCCTTACAATCACTCCACCAGATTCGTAGAGCTGTATATGAACGGCGAGTACCGCGGAAATTACATGGTTACAGAACATAACCAAACCGGCGAAGGGCGTGTAGATATTGACGAGGACGAAGGCTGGTTTGTGGAAATGGACGGCCAGTATGACGAGGAGCCAAAGTTCAGAACATCAAGCTACAGTTTGCCGGTTATGATTAAAACACCTGAAGTGGAGCCGCTAAACATGAGCAATCAGGCGTATGATTTTGTGCGGAAAGACCTCAACAGACTGAACGATTCGGTAGCCTCAGCGCACTTTCCCGAAAACGGATACAGAGATTTGATTGACATGAATACGTTTGTCGATTTCCTTATGATTACGGAAATTGTTGACAACAAAGATTTCCAGTGGCCGGCAAGCACATACCTGTATAAAGACAAGGGAGGCGCAATAAGCATGGGGCCGCTGTGGGACTTCGACTGCGGGTATGGCTACGGATACAACTATGAATATTTCAGCGAACCCGGGAGCAGAGCGCCAATGCATGAGTTTTTCAGAAAATTCTATGACGACCCTGTGTTCCTTGTAAAATACAAGGAGCGGTGGAATGAGAAGTATGCAGACATAGCATCCATCAACGAATTTATAGATACAACAGCAGATAAGATTGAAACGTCTGCCAATCAAAACTTCAAAACATGGTGGTACAGGGTTATTTCGCCATGGTGGATAACACGGCACGGCGCTGAAGCGAACAACTTCAGACAGCAGGTTGAGAACACGAAGCATTATCTCGACGCACATGTTGCTTACCTGAACACGGAGTTGAACAAAGTGGAAGTATTGCCTGCAAGCAAGTCGTTCGGAACGTATCGATTGGGGGATGAAGTTGCTGCGCAGACATTTACGCTGGTAGCTTACGGCGATATAGCCGATTTGCAGGCAACGCTGCAAAAAGGCGAATCGTCAGATTTTGGAATTGGCACACCTGTCAATACAGCAACAGGAAATGGAGGATATTTGATAACAATAACCGTAAAACCCCAAATGCAGTCGGCGGCAATGCACAGCGACGCGCTTGTATTGAGCGGAACGAATCAGGGAAAACCGTTTTCACTTGAAGTACCGTTGGCTGTAACAGCCGTTGGAGAGCTGCCGAAGCCATCGATGAAAGCATGGGCAGCAAATGGGCTGCTGCACATAACCGGCCTCGCCACCGGCGAAACGCTCAGCATTTATTCCACAACCGGAACGCTTATATACCGCACCGTGGCAACATCCGACAGCGCCGACATACCATTAACGGTTTATGGAATATACATTGTGCAGTCGGGAAAAGAAACGTTGAAAGTAGCATACAGCCATTAAGAATACCGAACCGTGAAAAATAAAAGTATTTTATCAGGGCAAACGCATGAAACCGGCTTTTTTGCATCAATTGATGCAACCTTCATGCAGTGGTGCGGGAGACTTGCATCGGTTGATGCAACCTTCGCGCAGCGCTGCAGCATACCTGCATCGGTCGATGCAACCTTCACGCAGTGGTGCGGGAGACTTGCATCAGTCGATGCAACCACCATGCAGCGCTGCAACATACTTGCATCAGTCGATGCAACCGCTTATTCGGAAGTATAG
>JAITVX010000251.1 GCA_031285575.1 Bacteroidales bacterium | reverse complement strand
TGCTCCACCTCGTCGATCGACTGGTCCAAGCCGCTCAGGAGCAGCCGGGGTTCTTCACCCTCGATATCCTCGTTGCCATTAACCCAAACCTGGTAGCCAAACTTGTCGGGATTGTTGGGTATGTCGGGCAAATAACGGTCGATGTACTCCTGAAACCTGTCCAGCTTTTCGGTGTCTTCAAAAAGCGTTACGCAATGCACCTCCTCGCGCGTGTTTATTTCGGCGCCGCCAATAACCAGCACGCCTTTTTCCTTTCCTGCTTCGATTACAGCCCGGCACTGGCGTGTTGAATTGTGGTCGGTAATGGCTATTATATCCAAACCTTTGGCTATTGCTTCGTCAACAATTCGGCGGGGCGACATTTCGAGGCTTCCGCATGGCGAAAGCACCGTGTGGATGTGCAAATCGGCGCGAAACAGTTTCATTCCTGTTAGGCCCTATTTCAGCATCGCATAAATCTTACCTGCCACCGTGAAGGCGTCCATCGCTGTCCCGAGTATCGGGATACCTTCTTCGTTGCTTATCTCCCGAACGTCGTCTTCGGGCTGCAGGTTTTTTACCAGAACAATGGCGGAAACTTCTTTGAGCGACGCCACCGCCATAATGTTTTTATGGGTTTGAAGCGTTATCCACACCTGCCCCTCTTCGGCATTGCCCATTACATCACTCAACAGGTCGGACGAATAGCCGCCTGTTATCTCTTTTTCGATGCCCGACGCTCCGCTAAAGAGTTTCATGTCGAGCTGCTGCATCATATCACATACCTTCATTTTTTGCTCCCGGTTTAGTACAGTCTTTATTAAGACGATCTTTGCCCCATACTTTTTCGATAATACGGATGGCATGGTCGCCGTGTAGTTTTTTATTTTTTTCCATCATTCGCTGAATAAAAACACAGTTGGAAAGCTGTGCTTCTCTTTTCACAATATCTTTTGCCAGGCTTTGGCAGTTGGGCGCTCCGCATGCGCCGCAGTCGATGCCGGGCAGGTAGCACATCATTTTGCGTACCTGCAGCATTTTCTGCACCGCCTTGCCTCTGTCTTCGTCGAGCGCCAGCATTGAACGGGGCTCGACGGGATGAATGGACAGCTTCTTTTTCAGATAGTCGCTGTATGGCTTCAAATCTTCGGGCATGCCATGAATATCGCTTGACAGGTTTGCCCTTTTGTGCAGGCGCTCGGCTGTAAGGAAGCGGTTGCCCACAACAAGTACGCCGCCTGCACAGCTTTCGTCGCAGGAGCGCAGTTCGAGGAAATCGACGTTGGTAATCTCGTCGTTTTCTATTTTTTCCAGGAAGTCGATTACGTTATGAATTTCGTCTATTGCCAGGCAGCGGCCGCGCATGTATGGCGCTTCGCCGTTGGTAAGGTTCCACAGTATTGATTTGGCGCTCAGGTTGGGCATGGCATCGGCAGGTTCTGCAGTTTTGCCCGCCCGCGCCCTGATGCCCAAAAGAACTTTATTGTATAGAAAATCCATGTTGATTACTCCGTTTACCGACGACTTTTCTTCGCCAACGGGGCTTTTCACTGCTGCAATCTTGGCAGGGCAGGGGGTTACGTAGAAAATACCTATTTCATCGTCGGGGATGCCCATGTCGCTGAATTTTTTCCTGAAAAACAGTGCCGAGGCGTCGATCGGTGGCTTCACGGGCACTATGTGATCGACAAGCGAGGGGAAGCGTACCTGAATGAGCCGTACAACGGCGGGGCAGTATGACGAGATTAACGGTTTCACCGTGTTCTTCATCTGTTCTTCAACTATGCGGTCGTTAACAACGTCAACCGTATGTTCCGTCTGAAACACGTGCGTAAAGCCTATTTCGCGCATTACGCTGAATATTTCCGATTCCGAAACATTAGAGTGGAACTGCCCCGTCATTACGGCGGGGAGCAGCGCAACGCGGTATTTGAAATCGAATATCTTGTCGAAATCGTCCTGCTCTACATAGAAGGCGCTGACGGGGCATGCCCGCATGCATTCGCCGCAATCTACGCACCACTCTCTGCGGATTGACGCCTTTCCGTCGTAGATGCGTATGGCGCCGGTAGGGCACAGGTTCATGCAGTGCGTACATCCGTAGCACAACGTTTCGTTGACTTTCAGTGCGTGATATTGTTTTTCTGCCGACATATTTCTTACTTTAATTGCCTGCTCCCTGCAACAGGATAGGGCCTGTCATTAAAAAAATGTTTTCATTTCCAGCACGGTGCCTTCGCCTACTTTGCTTGAGAGGTTGAGCCAGTCGGCATTCTTTTTAATGTTTGCCAGCCCCATGCCTGCGCCGAACCCCATTTCGCGCACCTTTTCCGATGCTGTTGAATATCCTTCCTTCATTGCCAGCGCTATGTCTTTTATACCGGGGCCTTCGTCTTCAATGCGGATGTAAATCTGCTTGTCGTCAATATCGGCTACAACCGTTCCGCGCACTGCATGCGCCACCACGTTTACTTCTCCTTCGTACAGAGCAACAACAACGCGCCTTATTATCTTTGCATCGATGTTTATCTGTTTCAGTATCTTCTTTATCTCACCGCTTGCAAACCCGGCTTTGGAAAAATTTCCGCCTTCTACTTCGTATTTAAACAGCATATCTATTTTCAATTATAAATTGCAAATTACACTTTTAAGCTGCGTAATTCGTAATTAATAAACCGGCTTCAGGCCTCCGTCGTGCAGGGCGGCTATGGCAAGAAACATCGAAAAGGCCGACTCGATGGTTACGAGGCCGTTTTCCGACGCCAGTTCTGCCATTTCGGGTGTCATTTTTTTATCGCGCACAAAAACAACGCACGAAATTTCAGCCATGTCGGCCGTGCGTATTGCCTGCAGGTTGGCCATGCCGGTAATGAGCAGCAGGTTTTCGCTGTCAACGGTAAGCACGTCGCTCAGCAGGTCGCTGGCAAAACCGAAGGATACTTCGTCTTCAAGCCGGTTGCCGCCGGTAATTACTTTTGCGTTCAGCAGTTCAACAACTTTTTTTAACTTCATAATGAAAAGATATAAAACCGTAACCACTTATGTTTACTGAAAACAGACGGTTTATCCTCACAGCAGGAACATGTTCCCGTTTATTGGCGTGCAGATAAACCGGCTGAAAAATCAGAGGTCAAATATAGGTTTTTTTATGTTTAAAAAACAGCGCTGTTAATTATTTAACATAATATATACCGGTTTTAAGGGTTGCGGTTGCGGGTTGCTTCGTTGCTACCATATCACAATTTCGTCGGTGAAGATGAAGTTGCCGCCGTTTGTTTCGTTGGCTTTAAGCTGTATGTAGCGCCCTCGCCAGTTGCCGTAGAAGGCATATTCCTGGAATGAGAGTTTGGGGTCGTCGGAGGCTACTGTTGTGGGTATGGTTCCGCGGGGGGTGAAGGTAACGCCGTCGTCGGAGGTGAGCAGTTCTACGCTGCCGGGCTGGAACACCTGCGGGCCAATGAGCTGCATGAAGCGTGCCGATACTTCGTGGATGTCGGTTACTTCGCCCATGTCAATCACGCAGTCGAGGGTGTTTTCGCATCCCTGCCACAGGCCGTCGAGGTAGGTTATGCCGCCGCGGTATCCGTTCAGCAGCGCGTTTGTTCCGCCGGCGGTGTAGCGCGGAGAATAGGTGCTGTTGTAGCGTATGGGCTTGTTGATGCCGCGGTGGTAGTCAACCTTTCCGTAGTATGTTTTCTGGGGCGCTCCGTTGCGGAAGATGGCGGCGGCTATGCTTACCGAGTCGGTTACGGTTATTGGCTTGCCGTCGTAGAGGGTTGACGATGCGGTTGGCGTGCTGCCGTCGGTGGTGTAGCGTATTTCGGCGGGGTGTTTCTCGGCGTCGAGCGTTACTTCTATCAGTTTGTTAACGGTATCTACTTTTGTCGATATGTCGATTTCGTCGGACAGCGTGAAGGCGTTTATGCCGCGGCTCTGCAGGCCGGCTATGTGGGCGTTCATGCGGGGCTTGAAGTCGAGCCAGCTGCGCTGCTGCTGCGGCGTCCAGGCTATTTCGGCCAGCGCCAGGGCGCGGGGGAAGAGCATGTATTCGGCGTGTTTTTCGTCGGGAACGAACTCGGTCCACAGGTTGGCCTGCACGCCGAGTATGTGTTTGTGCTGTTCGGGCGTAAGCGAGTCAACGGGCACGGGGTTGAAGCCATATACGCGGCGTGGCGACACGTATCCGCCTATTGCGGGGGGCTGTGTGTTGGGGTCGGCCTGGTAGTAGTCGAAGTAGAGGTGGCTTACGGGTGTCATCACCACGTCGTGCCCCATGCGGGCGGCTTCTATGCCTCCTTCGGTGCTGCGCCACGACATTACGGTTGCTTCGGGTGCAAGGCCGCCCTGCAGTATTTCGTCCCAGCCGAGGAGCTTGCGTCCGCGCGAGTGTATAAATTCGTCCATGCGGTGTATGAGGTAGCTCTGGAGCTCATCTACGTTTTTAAGGTTCTCGCGGCGCATGAGGCTCTGGCACTTGGGGCATGTGCGCCAGTGGCGCTTGCTGGCTTCGTCGCCGCCAACGTGTATGTATTCGGAGGGGAAGAGTTCCATTATTTCGGTAATTACGTCCTGCAGGAAGGGTATCGTTTTTGGGTTGCCTATGCAGAAGTCGCCGCCCTGGTATGCTTCGCCTGCGCAGCACAGCTCGGGGTAGGCTGCGAATACTTCCGACGAGTGGCCGGGCATCTCTATTTCGGGTATTACGGTTATGTGCCTCTGTGCGGCATGGGCTACTATCTGGCGTATGTCGTCTTTCGTGTAGTATCCGCCGTATGCTCCTTCGGTGCCTTCGGGCAGGAAGCGGTTGCCGCGTCCGTAGCCGGCGCCCCAGGCGGCGTCGGTGCGGTAGGAGGCAAGGCGGGTTAGTTCGGGGTATTTGTCTATCTGCACGCGCCAGCCGCCGCCGTCGGTGAGGTGGAGGTGGAGGCGGTTGAGCTTGTAGTACGACATTTCGTCGAGCAGCTTCAGTATAAATTCTTTCGGGAAGAAGTGGCGCGACACGTCGAGCATAAGGCCGCGGTATGCAAAGCGTGGTTCGTCGGCAATATCGACGTGCGGCACTCCGCGGTCTGTCTGCAGCTGTTTAAGCGTTTGCAGGGCGTAGAAGTATCCTGCTTCGCCGGAGGCTTTTACGGTTATTCCGTTTTTGTCAACCGTTAGCCGGTAGGCTTCGGGCGGCATGGGTGCGTCGGGCTGGCTGCGGGTTATGCTGCCGGTGTCGGCGGTAGAGTAGCCGCCGGCGGCGGTTACCGACACGGGTTTGGGAATGAGGTTTATTGGCGGCTGCGGGCCGGTGCACGATGCAGCAACTGTCAGCATTGCAGCAAAAACGAGGTTTTTCATAGCAGTTAATTAATTAAATATTATAAATTACGGTTATATTTCTTCCTTTCCGTCATTGCGAACTCTTTTTCCGTTGTTGCAAACTTCATGTTCGTCATTGCGAACTGAGTGAAGCAATCCATACATGGCGCGCCGGCAGCCTGCTTCAGGCTTTGCCTTCGCAATGATGTTTTGAATGCTTCATTTGAAATAATATAATGCATGTTTTCCCGACGGGTCTGTTTCTGTTTGGCAGTTTATTGGTTTGGCAGTGCAAAATGGCGGTCAGGCCTGCACTTCGGGGTTTCCGGCCTGTTGCCGGAATATCCGTCAGGCTATTATTGCGCTTGCCGGAGCGCTCCATGGGCCGTGCTCTCCGCGTGCGTTCACCCAGCGCAGCCAGTAGTGGGCTACGGTTCCCTGCTGGTCGCCGCGGTAGTCTATGGTGTGGGGCGATTTGGTGTCGGTGCCGAGGTACGTCAGTTCCGATTCGTTTACGGGCGGCTGTCCGCCTGTTTTGGTCCATATTTCGCATCCGTGCACCTTGTCGGGCTTTGCGCGTCCGGTGGCTTCGCTGTCGCGGAACTTCAGTATGTGGCGCATGCGTGTTGAGAAGTCTATATCGACTATCGGAAATGTTGACGGCGCCTGTGGCTGCGTGCGTGTGCCCGACGGTATGGTGAGGCCCATTGCGTCGCGTTCGCTGTCGCCAACGGCGGCGTTGAACGCCAGGTGGCGCTTTACGAACATGCGTATCTCCTTCTTGTATGCCGAGCGTGCATTGTTTTTCGCCACCGTTTGCGCTTCGGTGCGGTTGTGGCGGTTGCTTGCAGCGGCGTAGGTTGATGTCCACCAGTCGCGAAGCGTTTTAATGACTGAAAAGTCGGCTTCGGGTATGTTCCATTTCTGGAGGTTTGTCTGCACCATAGTAAAGAGCGAGCCCTGCCAGGTGTCGAATGCGCTGTCGCTGTTGGGAATGTAGTCGTTCATTTGGGGTGTTTGCTATTGGTTAATAATTAGTTGTTAATGGCTGGCATGCTGCTGCCCGGCTGGCATAACCGTGTGCATGCCTATTGAAAATGCCGCCACTAAGAGAAACGGAGTATAGGGACACTGAAGCGGGGGAATCGTGCTTCAGAAAGGTGTCAGTGGCGGCAAAGGGTTCGTGGACTTTTATGAATGAATTGGTTCCGCCGGCGAATAAATTGGTTCCGTCAGCAGTTGAATTAGCTCCGTTGGTGAATGAATTAACTCCGTCAGTGGCTGAATTAGCTCCGCCGGTGAATGAATTAACTCTGTCGGCGGTTGAATTAACCCCGCCGGTGAATGGATTAGTTCCGCCAGCGGTTGAGTTAGCTCCGCTGGTAAAGAAAATAACTCCGCCACGTAATGACGGAGTTAATCCATTAAACAAATAAAATATTAGAATATGAAAAAGTTTAACGTCAATCACCGGTGAATATACATCACACATAACGTGTGAAAAAGCCTTAATAGAAATACTCGTTTGTATATTTGCGTGATGTATCATTGTCACCGGATTTAGAGCATTTATACCTTGAACAAATATATAGCTTGTTTTTTAATTTCAAAACTTTTTTCAGTTAAATTTTGTTAATTCGTTTTGAAAATATTTTTTTGTCGTTTTGTTCATAATCAGCAACGCCGTCATTGCGGGGTACGAAGCAATCCATGCGTTGTGCAGTAGATTGCTTCACTGCGTTCGCAATTACGTGAAAAGAGTTCGCAATATTACCGGTTTTTTGTTGTACATTGCACGTTTTAACGGAAATTTACCAGGCTTCTTCTGAAAATATACAGTATGTTATTTCAAACGCAGTATCCAGCATCGTCATTGCGAAGGCAAAGCCTGAAGCAATCCATTGGCATATCATGTATGGATTGCTTCACTCCGTTCGCAATGACGGAAAAGAAAATCTCAAAGACCTGCAGTATGTTGAAGTTCTATTTTCCGAAGAAATTTACAGTTGATAACCGATAATTTAAAAAAATGTTTCCCGAAAAGTTTTTGGAAAGGATAAAAACGCAGAAATATATCGATGCCGGTGCCCTTACGGCGTCGCTCGACAGCGCTGCGCCGGCAAGTTTCAGAACCAATGCGCTGAAGTGGAATGCCGTTCCCACCGGGTGCGAGCCTGTGCCGTGGGCCGGCAACGGGTGGTATGCCGGAAAGAGGCCGCTGTTTACGCTCGACCCCCTGTTCCATGCCGGAGCCTACTATCCGCAGGAGGCTTCGAGCATGTTTATTGAGCGGGCGGTGAGGCATTTTGCCGGCGGCAGAGGCAACCTGCGCGTGCTCGACCTGTGCGCCGCGCCCGGGGGCAAAAGCACGCACCTGGCGCAAATTGTAGGGAACAGC
>JAITVX010000187.1 GCA_031285575.1 Bacteroidales bacterium | reverse complement strand
AAGGGCTTCGATGCGGCGGGTTATGGCGCGGTAGGCGGCATCGACGTCGGCACGCACGTGGCGCAGCACAAGGTCGGTTTTGCCGGCCGTTTCGCCGTGGCGCTGTTCGGCAAGCTGCTCGAAGGCGTTGTTGGCCGTTTCGAGTTCCTTTACCCAGTTCTGAAGGCCAACGGTTTCAACGTCGCCGGCGTATGTTCCCTTGAGCTCCTGCAGCAGGTTGGTTATGGCCGCCGTTTCTTCGTTAAGCGGCATGCGCACCACGTTGCCGTAGGTGTTGAACACTATTGTAAGGTGCCCGGCGGCCGTGCGTACTACTTCCCAGAAGTGGTTAAGCGCGGCGCGGTTTGTTTCTGCTATTCCGCGGTAGGCAACGTCGCGCCGGCGGTCGGCTGCGTCCATGCTTCCGGTAAGCGGGCTTTTAGTTATTTTCTTAATAACGTCGTCTTCCAGCCGGAAGCTGGTGTGCCACGTGGTGTAGAGCGGTTCGATTTTGAGCGCGGCGGCTCCCGTTGCTACAATGAGGTTGCCAAACTGCGTTTGCAGCTGGAAGTGCGCATTGTTTACAAGGTGTGCAAGATGTAAATTTTCAATTCCCATAATATATATATTTAAATGTTAATAAAAGATGCTTTACAGTGGTGCGGCATGGTTGCGCGAAGCCGCGCAAGTGTCCTGCAGCGCTGCAACACGGTTGCGCGGAGTTGCGCAAGTGTCCTGCAGTGGTGCGGCATGGTTGCGCGAAGCCGCGCAAGTCTCCTGCAGTGCTGCAACATGGTTGCGCGGAGTTGCGCAAGTGTCCTGCAGCGCTGCAATATGGTTGCCGGAACTCCGGCAAGTTCCCTGCAGTGCTGCAACATGGTTGCCGGAACTTTTTCGTCATTGCGAAACCCGCAGGGGTGAAGCAATCCATGTTTTGTTTCTCTGGATTGCTTCAGCAACAAGTTGCTTCGCAATGACGGGTTGCATGCCGGTTTCGCAATGACGGGCAGTTTGTGGTCAATATGTATGTTAAAAGCCATCGGCGTAAACTGTTTATTTACGCAGTAAAATTATAATAAAAATTCCGGAAAAAACATCTACGTATTACGTAATTTTTCTAAGTAAAATTACTTAGCCGCCTCTACGTAATTTTACGTAGATGAAATACGTAATATTACGTAGAGGCCGGCAGCATTTTTTTCTAACGGCCTCGTTATATGGCATAATAAAAAACATGCTGTTTTGTGCGGCAATCATAATTTAAATTATCTTTGTGAGCAGAAAAGATGCTCTGTATGATAAAAGCAATCATAGTTGACGACCACGAGCTGTTTCGCCTCGGAGTAAAAACAGCCATTGCAAGCCGGCACCCCGACATTGAAATTGTGGCGGAAGCTGATTCGGGCGAGGAGCTTTTCAGGCTTCTGCCGCAAACCGCCGGGTTCGACATGGCGCTGCTCGATATTATTCTTCCCGGCATGTCGGGCGTTGAAACAGCCCGCCGCCTTAAAACAGAGCGCCCCGAAGTAAAGATACTTGCCCTGTCGGCCGAAAACAGCGCCACCTCGGTGCAGGCCATGCTCGATGCGGGCGCCGAAGGGTTTATAAGCAAGCGCGAGGGAGGCGTTGATGCGCTTGCCGGAGCCATACGCGCCGTATCGGGCGGGTTTAACTTTTTCGGGAAAGACATATCTGAAATAGTTTACCGTGTTTACGTAGCTAAAAAGAAAACAGCGGAAGTAACATCAGAGTTTACCGAACAGGAAAAGCGCATTATAGAACTTTGCAGCGACATGGCAACAACAAGCAAGCAGATTGCCGAACGGCTCGGCATAAGCCCCAGAACGGTCGATACGCATAAAAACAATATTTTCCGCAAGCTTGGTATCAACAGCACAGCCGAACTGATACAGTATGCCGCGCGCTACGGGATTATACACATGCACGCATGAAAGCCCTTCTGCTGCCGGCCCTTGCCGCGTTTGCCGCCATGCTGCTTTCCGGCGCCGCGCTTAACGCACAGGTTTCGCATGCCGACAGCGCCCTTATACGCCGCTTTATGGATATGCCCGACAGCCATGCGAAAGTCGATTCGCTGTTCAGGACAGCCAGCCGCCTGCGCCGCAGCATCGACACGGAACCCCTGCTTGTTGAAGCGCTGCGCGTGGCCGAAGAGACAGGCTATACGGAAATGCAGTACATGGCGCTCGATTACTACGGCGTGTATATGCGCGACCGGTCGCGCTATTCCGAAGCGCTCGACATGCACAGCCGTGCGCTCGAAATGGCCGCAGCACACAGCGACACCATGGCGCAGATAGTGGCATACAACAACCTCGGCGTGCTGTATCGCCGGCTCGACGAGTTCAACTATGCGCTCGACAACCACTTCAAATCGCTGAAACTGTCGGAACAGCTGAACAACACCTATAACATAAGCATTGCGCTGAACAGCCTCGGAAACGTGCACATATCGCTGGGCAACTACCGCGAAGCCATCAGCTATTTCGAGCGCTGCCTCCCCATAGCCGAAGAGTCGGGCAACAGCCTGGGGCTGGCCATAAACCTGAACAATATAGGCGAAGCGTATGAATACCTCAACATGCTCGATTCGGCAGAATACTACTACAACGCATCGCTGCAGCAAAACCGCAAGATAAATTCGGCACGCGGCGAGGCCATCAGCTACAGCGCTCTGGGAAAAGTGCTTTACAGGCATGGCCGTACAGACGAGGCGATAGACCTTTTTGCAAAGGCGCTCGAAATAAACCTGCAGCTCAGCGACCACATTTATGTGGCCAACAACCGCATCAGCATGGGTTTCGCCCTTGTCGAAAAGCGGCAATACCGTCTGGCCGAAGACCACCTCCGCGAAGGGTTGAAGACAGCGCTCGAAATAGGCTCCAAAACAGAAGTGCGGGAAGCATACCGCGGTTTGGCCCGCATGTTTGAAGCAAGGAAGCGCTTTGAAGAAGCCTTTCGCTACGAACGGCTATACAGAAGCTATGCCGACAGCATAGCCAACGAAAACAACAGCCGCCTTATGGCCCACATGGAAGCCATTTATGCCGCCGAGAAAAAAGATATGGAAATACAGAGGCAAAAGGCTGAAATAGGCCGGCACGAAGCGAGGCAGCGCCTCTATGCCGGCGGGCTTGCGATGGCCATACTGCTGCTTGCGTTGCTGGCGCTCATAATACGCCTGCGCAGCCTCCGCAACCGCGAACTGGTTGAAACAAACGCCACCAAAGACCGGTTTTTCAGCATCATATCGCACGACCTTAAAAATCCGGCCGTGGCACAGCGCGACGCCCTGCAGCTGCTGGTCGATAATGCCGGCGACTGGGATGCAGCCACCCTGCTGCGCTACTACGGCGTACTGCTGAAATCGGCCGACGGGCAGGTTGAGCTGCTTTACAACCTGCTCAACTGGGCGCAGGTGCAGACAGGCCGCATGCCCTACCGCCCCGTGCTGTTCGACATTGTTTCGGCGCTCAATTCCGATATTACCCTCATCCGCAGCATGGCCGAACGCAAGGGCGTAACGGTTAGTGCCGTAATGCCGTCCATAGCAATGGTTACGGGCGACAGCAACATGCTTGCCGCCGTAGTGCGCAACCTGCTGGTTAATGCCGTGAAGTTTACGTCGGGCGGCGGCGCCGTATTGCTGGAAATAGCGTTGTGCAGCAACGGCTCGTGCACCGTTTCGGTAAGCGACACCGGCACGGGCATGAGCGAAGAACAGGTGCGCAGCCTTTTCCGCATCGACAGCCGGCAGTCGCGCAAAGGCACTGCCGGAGAGCAGGGCAGCGGGCTGGGGCTTGTTGTATGCCGCGAACTGCTCGAAAAGCATGGCTGCGGGCTACACGTTGAAAGCGCTGAAGGCAAGGGAACAAGGTTCTGGTTTGTACTCCGCTCAACATGATGTTTTTTTGTGGCGGCGGTGCAGGGTTGACGTACTTCCTTATTTCAAAATAAATTCCGGGGAAGCGGCATAAGAAACAGAGTATATTTTATACATTTGCCGCTTCGCATGTATTAATAACATACCAACACACAAATGGCTTTATTCGGATTATTTGGCAAAGAAAAAAAGGACAGTCTTGACAACGGACTGAAAAAAACAAAAGAGAGCGTTTTCCTGAAACTTACAAGGGCTATCGGAGGTAAATCGAAAATTGACGATGAAGTACTTGACAACCTCGAGGAAGTGCTTGTATCTTCAGACGTGGGAGTAACAACAACGCTTAAAATTATAGAGAGGATTGAAAAACGAGCCTCGAAAGACAAATATCTTAACACAGGCGAACTGCATGTTATCTTAAAAGAAGAAATAGCATCGCTGCTCGATAAAGGCCCTGATACGGAAAATATTGATTTCAGTTCGCCGCTTCGCAGCAAACCGTATGTTATAATGGTAGTTGGCGTAAACGGAGTAGGGAAAACCACAACCATTGCAAAACTTGCGCACCAGTATAAAACGGCCGGAAAAAAAGTAACGATTGGCGCCGCCGATACTTTCCGCGCCGCCGCAATAGACCAGCTGCAGATATGGGCCGACAGGGTAGGGGTTCAACTTGTAAAGCAGCAAATGGGCTCCGACCCCGCATCGGTAGCATACGATACGCTACGCTCGGCAATGGCTTCCGAAGCCGACGTGGTTATAATAGACACGGCCGGCCGGCTTCACAACAAAACAAACCTTATGGCAGAACTCTCGAAAATAAAAAGAGTAATGGAAAAAGTTACTCCCAATGCACCGAATGAAGTTTTGCTTGTGCTTGACGGCTCTACAGGCCAGAATGCCTTTGAACAGGCAAAACAGTTTACAGCGGCAACCGACATAACATCGCTTGCAATAACAAAACTTGACGGAACGGCAAAAGGCGGCGTTGTTATCGGTATTTCCGATCAGTTTAATATTCCCGTAAAATATATAGGAGTGGGAGAGGGGCTTGACGACCTGCTTGTTTTCAGCAGATTTGACTTTGTTGATTCCCTGTTCAGTTCAAACCTGCAATAGACTAATGGCAAACAACAGAAAAATCAACGTTATTACGCTTGGATGTTCAAAGAATATTGTTGATTCCGAGAAGCTGTCAGCACAGATACATGCCGGAGGATTTGACGTAACACACAACACTGTCGATTCCGATGCCGGAATAGTTATAATAAATACCTGCGGCTTTATTAATGATGCTCGGGAAGAGAGCATCGATACCATATTGCAATATGCAGAAGCTCAAAAAGCAGGTAAAATAGAACGGTTTTACGTAATCGGCTGCCTGTCTGAAAAATATTCGGAAGCGTTAAGAAAAGAGATTCCTGAAGTCAGAAGGTATTTCGGCGTAAACAGCATGTCAGACATATTGGCAGAACTTGGAATAAAGCAAAACGGCACACATCCGGCCGGTCGGATTTTAACAGGACCAAGCCATTACGCATATCTGAAAATTGCTGAAGGATGCGATCGCACATGCTCTTTTTGTGCCATTCCGGGCATTAGAGGAAAATATGTTTCGCAAACAATTGAAAATCTGATTGCCGAAGCATATAAACTGGCTGAAAACGGAGTCAGGGAACTTATTCTGATAGCCCAGGATTTAAGTTATTATGGTCTCGATATTTACAGGCAACGAAGTCTTCCTGTACTTATTACGGAATTAGCCAAAATTGACAGGATTGAATGGATAAGGTTGAATTATCTTTATCCTGCAGATTTTCCCGAAGAATTGATTAAGGTAATATGCGATAATCCTAAAGTATGCAAATATATAGATATTCCGATTCAGCATATTTCAGACAAGATGCTCAGCATAATGCAGCGCTCTCACAACAGATATGAGACCGAAAAAATTTTAAACAGGCTGCGAAACGATATTCCAGACGTTGTTATAAGAACAACGCTTATAGCAGGACATCCAGGCGAAACCGAAAATGAATTTAACGAACTAAAAGAGTTCATTAAAAGTTTCAGATTCGACAGACTTGGTGTTTTTAAGTATTCGCATGAAGAAGGAACCCGCTCGGGTAAATCATATAATGACGAAATTCCAGAAGAAACAAAGGAATTGCGAGTTGCTGAATTAATGGAAATACAGCAAGATATTTCTGAAATTCTGAACAGACGTTATATAGGTAAAGTATTAAAAACTATAATAGATAGAAAAGAGGGAGACTATTTTGTAGGAAGAACGGAATATGACACTCCGGAAGTTGACCAGGAAATTCTTATCAACGCTAAACATAATCTTAAACCAGGTGATTTTTACCAAATAAAAATCAGTCAGTCAACAGAATTTGATCTTTTCGGTACACCAAATATTTAACATAATACAGGGTATTGTTTCATAATTCAAAAAAATAATGTCTGAATACCTGTTAATTAAAGGCTGGGGAAATACCTATAATTAATATTATGTTAAATAGAAATAATTATTCTGCATCATAATAACATTATCCCCTCCATCTTTGCTTTAATTCATTTTATTAACTTTGCCTCGTTATGATTATTCACAAAGGATTCGAAAGCGTCACTTTCCGGAAACCGGTTGTTGCAATGGGTATATTCGACGGAGTGCATCTTGGTCATGTGGCGCTGCTGAAACATCTTGTTGACAAAGCGACGACTTTGAGGTGTGAATCGGTTGTTGTAACGTTTACCTATTCGCAGTTACCAGTTACTGTAAATGATATTAAACGAAATCTTTGCCTTACAACGGCCGACGAGAAACGCGAGCTCCTTAGGCAAACTGGCATTGACCATCTTGTAGAAACAGAACTTGACAGCGAACTTAAAAAAATGGAAGCCGCAGGGTTCATCAGAGATATTCTGTATGACAGGTTCGCGGCAAGCCATATAATAACGGGATACGACCAGCGGTTTGGGAAAAACGATGAGGGCAATTTTGAAATGCTTAAGCTGTATGCTCCTGATTTTGGTTTCACCGTTGAACAGGCTCCCGAGGTAAGACCTGCGGGGAACCGAGTAAGTTCTTCAGTAATAAAAAGGCTGCTGCTTACCGGAGATATAGGCATGGCAAACATGTTGCTTGGTTACTGTTATAAAGTATCGGGCACTGTTATCGACGGAAAAAAGAAAGGGCGGACTATTGGCTTCCCCACCGCAAACATATTGCCCGCCGCCAACAAACTGATTCCACGCGGCGGTGTGTATGCAGTGGAAGTTAATACCGGTTCCGGGCATTTTTGTGGAATGCTTAACATCGGTACAAATCCTACGGTTGATACTGCAAACAGGAAGCAGAGCATCGAAGTAAACATAATTGGCTTCAACGGCGATATTTATAACAGGGATGTTGTGGTTACATTCAGGAAAAGGCTGAGAGATGAAAGGCGTTTCGACAGCATGGAACAGCTTGCGCTGCAAATAAAACTTGACATGGAAGAAGCATTAAGAGTTATATAATGTTTCGATTGTAGATGCAGTTTAACAAATTTTAAGACATGTTTGCTCTGAAGTTTTATTATGTATTGTTGTAATTAAAATATTTTTTTATCTTCGCGGCTCAATATTATTCAATGTTAATGTTGAATAACGCTGAATATTTGGTCGGTTAACCGAGTGGTTAGGTAGTGGTCTGCAAAACCATTTACGGCGGTTCGAATCCGCCACCGACCTCAAATGTGTTCTGCATATGTAGAACACATTTTTTATTACCGCCATTGCAGTTACGAATGGTTACATATAAGGGGGCACCCGCAAAACTTGTGAATATTTTAAGTTTAAGAGCATGCCAAAAGAGTGAAGGAGAAATGGAAGAACGGA
>JAITVX010000168.1 GCA_031285575.1 Bacteroidales bacterium | reverse complement strand
AAAGGAGCGGATAGAAAAGCTGAGAAGCACAATAGTTGAACACAACAGGCGATATTATATCGACAGCGAGCCTGTTATTTCCGATTTTGAATACGACCTGATGATGCTGGAGCTTGAGGCGCTTGAGAAGAAATTCCCGGAATTTGCAGCCGGCGACTCTCCTTCGCGCCGCGTAGGCAGCGACCATAAAAATGAGTTTACACAGTTTGAACACGGTTATCCAATGCTGTCGCTTGGCAATACATACAGCGAAAGCGAGCTGAGGGAGTTTGACACGCGCGTCAAAAAAAACATAGAAGGAGATGTGGAATATACCTGCGAGCTGAAGTTCGACGGTGTGTCGATAAGCATTATATACAACAACGGCCGCATGTTAAGGGCGCTTACCCGTGGCGACGGCGTAAAGGGCGACGATGTTACGCAGAACGTTATGACAATAAGATCGATTCCATATATGCTGTCGGGCGAAAACATACCTGCCGAACTGACGGCAAGAGGCGAAATAGTGATGCCGCGAGCCGTGTTTGACGGCATAAACATAGACAGGTTGGCAAACAGCTTGCCGCCATTTGCCAATTCTCGCAACGCCGCCTCGGGAACGCTAAAGCTGCTTGACCCGAAAATGGTTGCATCGCGGAATCTCGACTGCCTGTTCTATGCCATCCTCTCATCCCCCCCCGTATCCGGCAGCCACTTCGACAATCTTGTGCAGGCGTCGGTTTTCGGCCTCAATATTCACAACAGCATAAAAAAATGCAGCAGTATCGACGAGGTTATTGCATTTATTTCATACTGGGAACAGGAAAGAAAAAACCTGCCCTTCGACACCGACGGCATAGTGGTGAAGGTAAACAGCCTGGCGTTGCAGGAACGGCTCGGCTTCACGGCAAAAAACCCGCGATGGGCAATTGCCTTCAAATACAAGGCCGAAGAAGCCGTAACGAAACTTCTCTCGGTTTCGTTTCAGGTAGGGCGTACGGGAGCCGTTACGCCTGTTGCAAACCTTGAACCGGTAGCGCTTTCAGGCACCGTTGTAAAAAGAGCCTCGCTGCACAATGCCGACCAGATAGACCTGCTCGACCTCCGCACAGGCGATATGGTTTTTGTTGAAAAGGGAGGCGAAATAATTCCCAAGATTATTGGTGTTGACAGTTCGGCCAGAGGAAACGAATACGATAAAATTGAATTTATAACCCTCTGCCCCGAGTGCGGAACCACTCTTGTGCGCAACGAAGGGGAGGCAAACCATTTCTGCCCCAACTACCGTAAATGCCCGCCGCAGATAAAAGGAAGGATAGAGCACTTCACAGGCCGTAAGGCTATGGACATTGAAGGGTTGGGCGAAGAAACGGTTGAACTGCTTTACAACAATAAACTTGTCGGGAATATTGCCGATATTTTCGACCTTAGGTTTGAACAGCTCATTGGTCTTGAACGCATAGGAGAAAAATCGGCGGCAAACATTCTCAACAGCATACGGAAATCGATCGAAACGCCATATAGCCGCGCTCTGTTTGCCCTCGGAATAAAACACGTGGGTGAAACCGTGGCCAAAACGCTGGCTTCAAAATTCAACTCAATCGACATGCTTGTGAATGCAGGTTTTGAAGATCTTACTTCAATAGAAGAAATAGGCCCCAAAATAGCTGCAAGCATAATAGCATACTTTAACGACAGCGAAAACATTGAAACAGTAAGCAGGCTTAAATCGGCTGGAATAAAATTCAGCGGCGACCCCGCCAACGTTTATGCAGGGGGCGGGAAACTTGAAAGAAAAAACATCGTAATATCGGGCACATTCGCAAAGCACGGCAGGGATGAATACAAAAGCATGATTGAACAGCAAGGAGGCCGGAATACATCTTCCGTATCGGGTTCCACATCGTTCATCCTTGCAGGAAACGACATGGGCGAATCGAAAAAAAGTAAGGCGCAAAAGTTTGGCATACCAATTATTGATGAAAATGAATTTTTAAAAATGATATCTGTAAACGCAATTGAAGAATAAATGTAATGAAATAACCCGGAACAGGGTACAAAATTTCAAGCCAGTTTCTTAACCAGAGTTTTGGATAACATTTTACTTATTTTACAGGTAGGATCCCTGCTTTTATAGAAAAAGCAGTAGGCAGCCAATCCTGCAAGCAGGTTTATCAAGAAGTTAGCTGTTCCCCGATGGCGGAAATGTTCTGCCCTGCATATATTTTTCAGTTCGTCATTAACAGTATAGATAACAGATCGTTTTCTCTTGAATAACCGCAATCACTTTTTCGTATTTTTTCAAAGACGGTCTGCTTCCTTCGATAAATGCTTCGGGAAGTTTTTTATCTTCATTGAGATTGTGATGCTCGCACATTGCACTTGAAATTGAGATGGAAACGGTTTATTACACATTCCTTGGGCATAAGTTATTTCTTTGCTTCAAGCAATTTCCGTAATTCTACCAAATCGCCAAATTTCCGGTAATCGAAGTTCCTTTTGGAGAACTTGTAATATTCATTAACAGGAAAGCCCGGCAATCGTTTCGTAAGCGCTTTTGCAAAATCCTTTCCCTGAAAATAAATTAGAAACTTCTGTTGGGTGAAGAAGTCTTCATCAAACAATTTGAGAAAACCTTCCAATGTCGATTGAAATTTACTTTCCGTCCATTTGGTGCCACTCTCTATCAAAACGCTATTGATTAACTTCCAGCCTTCTGCTTTGCAGGCATCCAAATCTAATTTCGGGGGCAAATGTCCGCTACCGCCTTCAATCCAGGTCGTATCAAAACTGTTTGGAAAGCGCAATT
Organism: Bacteroidales bacterium; assembly: GCA_031285575.1. Taxonomy (GTDB): domain Bacteria; phylum Bacteroidota; class Bacteroidia; order Bacteroidales; family VadinHA17; genus LD21. The sequence continues at coordinate 951 of JAITVX010000168.1, read as the reverse complement.
CTCCCAGCGTGTGCCTGACTGCCTGATAATCCTTTATCTCTTTTGCCGTTTCGATGAAAATGTTTTTGACATCGTTTTCATTGTTTGCCCGATATGTTGCATTCTGACCTTTTTCGTTGATGAACTTTAAAAACAATTCCGTGTCAAACAAATAGTTTTCAATCGTGGTGCGGTAACTGTAATAGGTTTTATTTTCATCAAAAGTTAACCTCTCTTCTTCAGGTACGCGGCAGTCGAAATCCCTGTCGCGGAACATACAGTAAAAATCGGACTTTACGGTTCCTCCTTCCTTAAAATCCATTATGGCATTGGCACCCCGTTTGCCCTTAATCGGTTCTATGCTGATGTCAATACCATCAATCACTTTCTCAAGTATGTCGTAATCGTGGCTTCCCCGCTTGCCCTCGCAATATACTTTTATAATTTTCCCCATCACTTTAATCTGATGATTTGATTTTCCGATTCGTCAAACATGTTTGCCACGGTATCGGAATGTGTCGTTAAAATAAACTGATTGTTATGCCCCAATTGGGGTAATGCCCGAACAAACGCCTGTTGCAGCGGCGCGTGCAGATGCAATTCGATTTCATCAATGATAATGATTGAATGATTGATATTGTATCTTGCAAAATCCATCAGAACAGGGAAGATAGCCCTTTCGCCTGCGGACATTTCCGATAATTCATATTGATTGGAGCCATCGTGAAGAAAGAAATCGGGTGCTTCTGATTTCTCCAACAAATCGAAACGAGGAACTGATCCTAAAAATTTTCTATCAGGAAAAATTTTACTGTATAATTTGGCAATACTGCTGTAATAATCAAATTGCCCTGGTTGCATTTGTATTTTTTTCTGTTCAATTGCAAGGTGAAAATTATATGCACTCGCTAAAAAAGAACGTATTGAATTTATTTGCTGTTCTTCTTTTTCAAAGGGACTGTTTATACTGTT